>JANMZP010000041.1:0-6798 GCA_031383435.1 Betaproteobacteria bacterium
CACGGCATCGGCATCACCAAGCTGGAATTCGTCACCGACGACGAGCTGAAGGCCTTCGCCGACTACAAGCAGCGCATCGACCCCGAAGGCCGCTTCAACAAGGGCAAGCTGTTGCGCGGCGCGGCCAGCGACAGCCGCGCGGCCGACCTCAGCGCGGCCTACACGCCCAGCTTCGGCCTGATGGGTCACGAGTCGCTCATCATGCAGCAGAGCGACATCGGCGCCATCAGCACCAGCATCAAGGACTGCCTGCGCTGCGGCAAGTGCAAACCGGTGTGCGCCACCCACGTGCCGCGCGCCAACCTGCTGTACAGCCCGCGCAACAAGATCCTGGCGACGTCGCTGCTGATCGAGGCCTTCCTATACGAAGAGCAGACGCGGCGCGGCATCAGCGTCAAGCACTGGGAAGACTTCGAAGACGTGGCCGACCATTGCACGGTCTGCCACAAATGCCTGTCGCCCTGCCCAGTGAACATCGACTTCGGCGACGTGACCATGGCCATGCGCAACCTGCTGCGCAAGATGGGCAAGAAATGCTTCCGCCCCGGCAACGCGGCAGCCATGCTGTTCCTGAACGCCACCAGCCCGCAGACCATCAAGCTGATGCGCCTGGGCATGGTCGATGTCGGTTTCAGGGTGCAGCGCTTCATGAACGGCCTGCTGAAACCGGCAGCGCGCAAGCAGACCGGCGCGCCGCCGGCCACGCTGGGCACGGCACCGATCAAGGAACAGGTCATCCACTTCATCAACAAGAAAATGCCGGGTGGCCTGCCGAAGAAGACGGCGCGTGCGCTGCTCGACATCGAGGACAAAGACTACGTGCCCATCATCCGCAACCCGCAGGGCACGACAGCGGAAACCGAAGCCGTCTTCTACTTCCCGGGTTGCGGTTCGGAACGCTTGTTCAGCCAGGTCGGCCTGGCCACACAAGCCATGCTGTGGCATGCCGGTGTGCAGACCGTGCTGCCGCCGGGCTACCTGTGCTGCGGCTACCCGCAGCGCGGTAGCGGCCAGGCCGACAAGGCCGAAAAGATCATCACCGACAACCGGGTGCTCTTCCACCGCGTGGCCAACACGCTGAACTACCTGGACATCAAGACGGTGGTGGTCAGTTGCGGCACCTGCTACGACCAGTTGCAGGGCTACAAGTTCGAGGACATCTTCCCGGGCTGCCGCATCGTGGACATCCACGAATACCTGCTGGAAAAGGGCATCAAGCTGGACGCCACCCACACTGCCGGCTACCTGTACCACGACCCCTGCCACAGCCCGATGAAGCTGCAGGACCCGATGAAAACCGTCAAGGCGCTGGTCGGCCCCAACGTGCTGAAGAACGAACGCTGCTGCGGTGAAAGCGGCACGCTGGGCGTGACGCGGCCCGACATCAGTACCCAGGTGCGCTTTCGCAAGGAAGAAGAAATCCGCTCGGGCGAGGCCGCCCTGCGCCAATTGATGGCCGCCACGCCCGACCTGAGCGCGGCGGCGCAGGCCAATGTGAAGATCCTGACCAGTTGCCCGAGTTGCCTGCAGGG
The DNA here is from genome assembly GCA_031383435.1 of Betaproteobacteria bacterium. Taxonomy (GTDB): domain Bacteria; phylum Pseudomonadota; class Gammaproteobacteria; order Burkholderiales; family Burkholderiaceae_C; genus Rubrivivax. Next base: position 1,533 of record JANMZP010000041.1, read on the forward strand.
CCTGAAGCGCTTTGAAGACGACCTGAACAGCGGTTTGCTGGAAGCCGACTACATCGTGGTCGAAATGGCGCGGGTGATGCTGGGTGAGAACTGGCTGCCCGACTACGTGGCCCGCGCCAACGCAGGGGGCATCGAACGGGTGCTGGTTTGAACGACAGGGGCGCAAACCTACCTGCTGTTGCAATTGCAGCCGTTTCGGGTGCGGTGGCCCCCACGAACGCGGGGTTTACTCAGCTGGGTGCGTATCCATACTCGGCGCAAGAGAAACGCATCCAGAGGAAATTATGAAGATTCGCGCACTTGTACTTGCCGCCGGCTTGGCACTCAGCGGCTATGCCGGTTTGGCTTCAGCAGTCGCCGTCGACTTGTCCACGGGCAGCGCCGGCTTCGTGAACACCCCGCCGGCCGGTGCCTTCACGGACATCTACACCTTCAGCCTGTCGGTCCCGACCACGCTGACGGGTGCGGTCACCTCGGTAGTCAGCGGGGCGCAGGACATCGATTTCACGTCCATGACCCTGACCGGTCCGTCGGGTCCGCTGACTTTCAGCCTGATCAATCCCGATCCCTTCGAGATCTGGACCATCAGCACCGGCACCCTGGCCGCCGGCGCGTACACGCTGACGCTGATCGGCACCAACAGCGCGGCCATCGCCACCTATTCCGGCAATATCGCCATCGCGGCCGTGCCCGAACCCGAAACCTATGCGCTGATGCTGGCTGGCATCGCGGCCGTGGGTTTCGTGGTGATGCGCCGCCGGGGTTGATACCCTGCCTGGGTGCAAGCCCAGGCCTGACGACTGCGAAGCGGCGCCCTGGCGCCGCTTTCGTCGTTCAGAAATCCTCTCTGGCTGGGCGATACACTGGCCGCCGCGCCCCATCACCATCCAACGGAAGCCTCTCAACGTCCATGGCCGGTCTGACCCTCGATACCCCGCAGCCCACGGCCCTGACCGTGCACCAGGCCTCGCGCACGCTGGAAATCGCCTTCGACGACGGTGCCCACTTCCACATCCCTTTTGAGCTGATGCGCGTGTACTCGCCGTCCGCCGAAGTGCAGGGCCACGGCCCGGGCCAGGAAGTGCTGCAGACCGGCAAGCGCGATGTCGGCATCGTCGACATCGTGGCGGTGGGCCATTACGCCGTGCAGCCGGTGTTCACCGACGGCCACGAAAGCGGCATCTTTTCCTGGGACCTGCTCTACAACCTGGGTGCCACCCAGGCCGAGTTGTGGCAACGATACGAAGCCCGCCTGCAAGCGGCCGGTGCCAACCGTGACGCGCCGATGGTCAAGGCCGCTGGCGGTGCCTGCGCCAGCCATTGAAAGGCGCCGCCATGACGCAGACCCATTTCGGTTACCAGACCGTCGAAGACGCCGACAAAGCCCGCCGCGTGCGCGGAGTCTTCGACTCGGTGGCCAGCCGTTACGACGTCATGAACGACGTGCTGTCGATGGGCCTGCACCGCGTCTGGAAGGCCTACACCGTGGCCGTGGCTGCGGTGCAGCCCGGCATGAAGGTGCTGGACATTGCCGGCGGCACGGGCGACCTGGCGCGGGCCTTCGCCCAGCGCGCCGGCTCCCATGGGCGGGTGGTGCTCACCGACATCAACGAGGCGATGTTGCGGGTCGGCCGCGACCGCTTGCTCGACGGCGGCCTGGTGCTGCCCGCGGCGGCCTGCGATGCCGAACGCCTGCCTTTCGCAGACGGCACTTTCGATCTGGTCAGCGTGGCTTTCGGCCTGCGCAACATGACCCACAAGGACGCGGCACTGACCGAAATGTGCCGCGTGCTGCGGCCGGGCGGCCGCTTGCTGGTGCTGGAGTTCTCCAAGCCCGCAGCGCTGCTGCAAAAGCCTTATGACTGGTACTCCTTCACCCTGATGCCGATGTTGGGCCAGCTCATCGCCAAAGACGGCGACAGCTACCGCTATCTGGCGGAAAGCATCCGCATGCACCCCGACCAGGCCGCCTTGAAAGCGATGATGCAGGCGGCCGGCTTCGGGCATGTCGACGTGCACCGCCTGGCGGGCGGCATCGTGGCCCTGCACGCTGGCGTGAAGTGCTGAACTGAGGTGCGGGTTCTTGTTTGTCACAGTTGCCTGTCACAGTTGGCACGGGCCGGCTTGAACCGCATGACGTGGGCTGGCCCAAGCAGGGCCCGCGCATGACTTCTTACCTGCCTTGCACCTTGCCTTGGGGGTGCTCGTCACCCAGCCAGCGCAGGGGCTGCAGGTACACTCGAAAATCTTGTCTGCGGGGCACAAACCCTGCTTGAAGCCCCAGTGCGCGGGGCCTTTCGACACCCGTTGAACAAGGCACGACAAGAACACCTCAAGGACTGAGACCATGCACCTGAAGCAGATCCGTAGACCCTTCGCTGCCCGCCGCTGGCTGCCCCTGGCCGTTGTCGCAGCTGCCGTGGTGCTGGCCGGTTGCGGCGACAAGAAGGACAAGGCCGCGAGCCAGACGGCGGCCAAGGTCAACAAGGACGAGATCACCGTCCACCAGATCAACTTCGTGATGCAACAGCAGCGGGGTCTGCGCCCTGAGCAGGCAGAAGCGGCCAGCAAGCAAATCCTGGAACGCCTGATCGACCAGCAACTGGCCTTGCAAAAAGGCGACGACCTGAAGATCGACCGCGACCCGCGCGTGGTGCAGCAACTGGAAGCCGCGCGCCGCGAGATCCTGGCCCGCGCTTACCTGGAAAAAGTCGGTGAAGCCGCGCCCAAGCCGGCACCCGAAGAGATCAAGAAGTACTACGACGAAAAGCCGGCCCTGTTCAGCGAGCGTCGCGTCTACAACATCCAGGAAATCGCCATCGAGGCCAAGCCCGAGCGTTACGCCGAACTGCGTGAAAAGCTGGCCGGCAGCAAGGACATCAACGCCTTCCTGGAATTCCTCAAGGCCAGCGACATCCGCTTCTCGGGCAACCAGGCCGTGCGCGCCGCCGAACAACTGCCGCTGGGCAGCCTGGAAGCCTTCGCGAAGATGAAGGACGGCCAGGCCATGATGGTGCCGGCACAGAACGGCTTGCAGGTGGTGTTGCTGGCCGGCTCGCGCAGCCAGCCCGTCACCGAAGAGCAGGCCCGCCCGGCCATCGAGCAGTACCTGCTGAACGACCGCAAACGCAAGCTGGTCGAAGACGACCTGAAGGCCATGCGCGCCGCCGCCAAGATCGAATACGTCGGCAAGTTCGCGCAGGCCGCCGCTTCGGCACCGGCGGGCACCTCAGCGGCACCCGCTGCAAGCCCGGGCCCTGCTGCCAGCGCAGGCGCACTCAACTCCACAGACATCAGCAAGGGCATGGGTCTCAAATGACGGCGTCGATGTTTTCTGTTCTTGCGACGGCCTTCGTGGCTGCGCTGCTGCTGGGTGCCGGTCATCCGGTTCAGGCCCAGACCCAGGCGGCGGCTGCCGGCCCGGCACCCAACGAATACCGCCTGGGTTCGGGTGACGTGATCCGCGTCACCGTGTTCCAGAACCCCGACCTGACACTGGAGGGCCGGATCTCTGAGGCCGGCGTGGTGTCGTACCCGCTGCTGGGCAGCATCCGCCTGGGCGGCCAGAGCGTCACCGCCGCCGAGAAGTTCATCGCCGACGGCCTGCGCAACGGCAACTTCGTCAAGCAGCCCCAGGTTTCGCTGGTCGTCTTGCAAGTGCGCGGCAACCAGGCCAGCGTGTTGGGCCAGGTCAACCGCCCCGGCCGCTACCCCATCGAAGTGGCCGACATGCGCCTCTCGGAATTGGTGGCCACGGCCGGCGGCATCGCCCCCAACGGCACCGACGTGGTGGTGGTCACCGGGGTGCGCGCCGGCAAGCCCTACCGCTTCGAAGTCGATTTGCCCACCTTGTTCGCACCCGGTGGCCGCGACAAGGACATCTTCATCCTGAACGGTGACACGGTCTTCGTCGACCGCCAGCAACTGGTCTACATCTACGGCGAAGTGCAGCGCCCCGGCCCGATGCGGCTGGAACGCGACATGACCCTGCTGCAAGTGCTGGCCAGCGGTGGCGGCCTGACGCTGCGCGGTACCGAAAAAGGCATCAAGGTGCACCGCAAGGAAGCCGACGGCAGCATCCAGCTGATCACGCCCACCTTGACCGACAAGCTGCGCGAAGGCGATGTCGTCTTTGTGCGCGAGAGCTTGTTCTAGATCCGAGGACGTTACTCATGACTTTGGGACAGTTTTTTTCCGCCTTGCGCGCCCGCTGGCTGGTGGCCTTGATCGTGTTGGCCGCCATTGTCGGTATCACGGCCGCCGCCAGTGTTCTGTGGCCCAAGCGCTACTCGGCGTCGGCCACAGTCGTGGTCGACGTCAAGCCCGACCCGGTTTCGGCTCTGCTGTATCCGGGCCTGGGTTCACCGGCCTTCATGGCCACGCAGGTGGACATCATCAACAGCGAACGGGTCGCGCAGCGTGTGGTGCGCAATCTGAAGCTCGCCGACAACCCGCAAGTGCGCCAGCAGTGGCAAGACGCCACGCAGGGCCGCACGACCATCGAGTCCTGGCTGGGCGACACCTTCCAGCGCAGCGTGGAAGTTCGGCCTTCGCGTGAATCGAACGTCATCACCGTGACCTACAAGGCACCCGACCCCAAGTTCGCTGCAGCGCTGGCGAACGCCTTCGTGCAGGCCTACATCGACGTCACGCTGGACATGCGCGTGAACCCGGCCAAGGAATACTCAGGCTTCTTCGAGAACCGCTCGCGCGAAGCCCGCGAAGCGCTGGAATTGGCGCAGACGCGGCTGAGTACCTTCCAGAAAGAGAAAAGCATCATCGCCTCGGACGAGCGCCTGGATATCGAGAACTCTCGCCTGAATGAGTTGTCGTCCCAGCTCACGCAACTGCAGGCGTTGGCGGCCGAATCGTCAAGCCGCCAGACCCAGGCGCAGGGCGCACAGGGTGACCGGATTCAGGAAGTGCTGAACAACGGTCTGGTGCTGGGCATCAAATCCGACATCAGCCGTGGCGAGGCCCGTCTGCAGGAACTGTCCACCCGCTACGGTGACGCGCACCCGCTGGTGCAGGAAACCAAGGCCAACCTGGCTGAACTGCGGGCCAAGCTGGAGTCGGAGACCCGCAAGGTGGTCAGCAGCGTGGGCATGAGCAACACCATCAACCGCAAGCGCGAATCCGATGTTCAAGCCTCGCTGAACGCCCAGCGCGACAAAGTGCTGCGCCTGAAGGCGGTGCGCGACGAAGGCCTGGTCATCCAGCGTGATGTCGAAAATGCGCAGCGGGCCTACGACGCCATCCAGTCGCG
>JANMZP010000053.1:0-2985 GCA_031383435.1 Betaproteobacteria bacterium
GATCTTTACGACGAGTTCGTGGATCCAACGAAGGCGACGCACTCCGCGAGGTTGAGCGCAGCCATCAGCAGGTATTTCTCGGCCTCTGTGCGCACACGCAGCAGGTCGTGTTCGCCAAGGTATCCGTAGACGAACGCCAGCAGGTAGCGCTCGGGATGCTCGTCGCAGAACTGCTGGATGACTTGGTCCACCAGGTTGCCCGGCAGCCCGTCGTTGAAGCGTGCTCGCGCCGTCAAGCGCTGCATGCACCTGTCCTGCACGTCCTCAGAGACGATGGGCCACGCATGACCGCTGCGCTTCATCGCCTGGAACGTCACGAACAGGATGTGCAGCGGCACCTCCAATTCCACCATGTCAACGCCCATGCGCGACAGCGCCAGGATGGAGGCCAGCAAGTTGGGCTGCTTGGCGAAGATCTCGTCGGCCAATTTCACCTTCTGCGCCGGGCCCATGCCGCTGACGTCAATGTCGGCTTGGACCATCGCTGCTTGCGTGATCACGCCCATCTTCGTCAGTCCGGCCGCCAGCGATGCGGCAGCAGTTCCTCGATCCGGTGGCTGGGATGAAAGTGGATGCGCGCCAGCACGTCACGCAAGTACGCCCACGGATCCAGACCATTGAGCTTGGCCGACTGCACCAGGCTCATCACCACCGCCGCTCGTTGGCCGGCCAGTTCACTGCCCACGAACAACCAGTTCTTCGCGCCCAGCTTCCACGGCTTGATCTGCCGCTCGACGAGGTTGTTGTCGATGGCCACCGCGCCGTCGTCCAGGTGCCGCGTCAGCGCCTTCCAGGCGTTCAGGCTGTAGTCGATGGCCTGGGCGATCTTGCTGCCGTCCAGGACCTGCGTGCGCTGCAGCTTCAGCCACACCTCGAACTCGTCCCACAGCGGCTTGCTCAGCTGCTGCCGGGCTTGTCGGCGTTGGTTCTCGTCCATCTCGGCGAAGGCCGCCTCGGCCTGGTAAATCCGCGCCCAGCGACGCATCGCCTCGGTAGCGACCGCGCTGGCGCTGCTGCCCCCGCGGCTGAGTTCCTCGAAGTAGCGCCGGGCATGCGCGGCACATGCCGCCGACTGGCGTTGCGGGTAGACCTTGGCGTCCAGCACGGCGTTGTAGCCCGCGTACTGGTCGGTGATCAAGGTGCCGTTCCACGCAGGCTCGGGGCCCGGTGGTCCCTTGCCTGCCAGGAAGGCCACCGGGTACTGCGCCCCTCGGCCCAGGCAGAACTCGTAGATCACGCCCGGATGCGGGTCGTGAAGGCTGCGCGCCCAGGCCCAGATTTAGGCTCGTCTCGTCTTGCCTGCGCCCGGGTCCAGCATCGGCACTGGCGTCTCGTCGGCATGCAGCACCCGGCAACCCAGGATGAAGCGGCGCTGCGCCTCGAGCAAGGGCTCCAGCTTGGCGCCACCGGCGCCGCCCCAGGTGGCCAGCGTCGAGCGCGGGGTGTGCACGCCCGAGCGCGCGTTGATGGGCTCCTGCCGGTAGTACGGCAGGTGGTCCACGAAGCGGCTGATCAGCGTGTGCGCCACCAGCCCGCTGGCCGGGATGCCGCCGTCGACCACGTCCGGCTCGGCGGGTTCCTGGCGCAGCAGCTGGCAGCAGCGGCAGGCCCACTTGCCGTAGATGCGCCGGTGCACGAAGAACTTGGCCGGGATGATGTCCAGCTTCTCGCTGACGTCCTCGCCGATGCGCTGCATGGGCTGGCCGCACTCCGGTGTGGGGCAGCTCGTGTCCTCGGGCTCGTGGCGGTGCTCGACGCGCTCCAGATGGTCGGGCAGTGCCCGGCGACGCGGCTTGGCGCGCGGTGCCTTCGGTGTCTTGAGGACCTCGGGCAGGCCTGCTTGCAGCGCGGCCAGCTGCGCCCGCAGGCTGGCTTCGTCCTCTGCCAGCGTGTCCTGGAACAACGCACGCTGCTGGGCCGTCATGGCCTCGGTCTTGGCGCCGAACTTCCAGCGCTTCAGACGCGCGAGTTCGAAGTTGACCTTCTCCAGCTTGGCGTCCCGCCAGGCGATCTCGCGGGCCTGGGACTGGACCTGCTGCTGCAGGCGAGCGATCAGCGCAGCGGCCTCGGGTGGCAGCTGCGTCATGTCGATGCGGGGGGCAGCAACTTCGCCGAGCATGCTCGGCATATTGCAAGAGTCTGGACACGCTGGGAATTAGCAGATGCGATGTCAACGGCAAGGCGGGGCAGCCAGTGACCTCAGGATCTGCTGATGACGCTGAAGTCGCCCAGGCGTTGCCACGGCAATCCGACCGCCAGCGCTTCGAACTGCTGCGCTGTCAACTGCAGCGTGGCAGCCACCGGGACCTGCGCTGGCGAACGCTCCAGCCAGACGAAGCGCCCGGCGTGCAGGCGCCTCGTGGCGCACCACACGCCGAAGCCGTCGTGCACCAGCAGCTTGATGCGCGACGCTCTCTGGTTAGCGAACAGGTAGCCGTGGTGCGCATGCGCCGCGCCGACGGTGTTGACGACGATGCTGAGCAACCGGTCGGCACCGGCGCGCATGTCCTGCGGCTGGGTGCACAGCCACAGTGTGTCGATGCGGATCACCGCAGCCACTCTCGCAACCACGCTCCGCACTCGCTGGCGGCCAGGCCAGGCCAGATCACGCTCACCGAGGTCGCGCCACGGCGCAGCTCGATGCGGATGTCCGGCAGCGCACCGGCAGCGCTCACAGGCAGTGGCAGCGCGATGAACTGCGCCGCAGGTGCAGGCGTGCTCGTGTCCTGTGGAGCCGAGGCAACCCGTTCCTGCCTGCGCCAGGCATGCACCATGTTCGCGTTCAGTCCGTGGGACTGCGCCACGCGTGCCACAGAGGCACCGGGCTGCTTGCATTCCATCAGCACCTGCTGCCTCAGCGCGGCAGGATGCTGCCGTACCTTCTTGCGTGTCGCGTGTTCCATCGTGTCCATGACAGAGTTGTCGTGGACACGAGACTGGCTTGGCTGCTGACCCCGTTCAAGATGGGATGCCCAGCCGCTCACG
>JANMZP010000066.1:0-1770 GCA_031383435.1 Betaproteobacteria bacterium
GCGCCGCGCTTGGTCGTCGTCTGAGCATGACCGGTGACGCGCTGATCCACTGGACCGAAGCCGAGACACCGCAGCAGGCCCGCTGGCGCAGCGAACGCGCCGCGCCGCCACCCGCCCGTGTGGTGCTGGCCGATGACACCCTGAGTGCCGACGCCGCCTACCGGCTGGCCTGCGAAGGCACAGCGCTGCTGTGGCGCGGCGATTTTCACAACGCGCGGCAGTTGCTGCTGGCCCTGGCCCGGCGCGTCGACCGGCCGCCGCGGCGCAAGGACCGCGCTGGCGGCGCGCCGCCGCTGTTGGACGAAGCGCCCGGTGCGGCCTTCCACCGCCACCGCCAGGCGCAGGCGCAGCGGGCCCGCGTGCTGGGCCAGGTGCTGCTCGGGCTGGACGGCGACCACGGCATACCGTTGCGCCGCGCGCCCGACCACCGCCAAGCCTGCCGCGAGGCCTGGGGCCCCGGCGACGGCCAGCCTGCGGTGGTCTCGCTGCGCGAACTGCTGGGCGTGGTCAGTGCCCATGAATGGCGCAAGAAGGGTGTGCCCATTGCTGCGCTGGGGCCAGCGCCCGACAACCGCATCCACCCGCATTACGGCGTGTTCTCGCCGGTGCGCGGTGAATACATCGACATGGTGGCCCACACGCCCTTGCCGTCGGGTGCCGAGGCCCTGGCCTTCGACATCGGCACCGGCACGGGCGTGTTGGCCGCCGTGCTGGCGCGGCGCGGCGTGCAACGCGTGCGGGCCACCGACTGTGACGCCCGCGCACTGGCCTGCGCGCGCGACAACTTCGCGCGCCTGGGCGTGGCGGACCGTGTCGACGGGGTCGAAGCCGATCTCTTCCCGCCCGCGCCCGATGCCCGCGCCGCGCTGGTGGTGTGCAACCCGCCCTGGCTGCCGGCGCGCGCTGGTTCGCCCATCGAAAGGGCGGTCTACGACGAAGGCAGCGCCATGCTGCGCGGCTACCTCGGCGGCCTGGCGGCGCACCTGTTGCCGGGTGGTGAAGGCTGGTTGATCCTGTCGGACCTGGCCGAGCGCCTGGGCCTGCGCCGGCGCGACGAACTGCTGGGCTGGATCGCCGACGCCGGCCTGGTGGTTCTGGGCCGAGTGGACACCTGGCCGAAGCACCCCAAGGCCGCTGACGCCGACGACCCGCTGCACACCGCGCGTGCCGCCGAAGTGACCTCGCTGTGGCGGCTGGGCACCGCCACCTGACGCGCCTTCAGACCGGCTTCAGGCCGGCTTCAGCCCGATGCCTGAAGCCGGTCTGACCGGGCTGTTCCAAACCGCAGCCTCAGGCCGCTGCCAAGGCGGCGTTCAAGGTGGCGCTGGGGCGCATCACGGCCTCGGTCTTGGCCAGGTCGGGCAGGTAGTAACCGCCAATTTCCACCGCGTGGCCTTGCACCGCATTCAGCTCGCCGACGATCTTCTGCTCGTTCTCGGTCAGCACCTTGGCCAGCGGTGCGAAGTGCGCGGCAAAAGCCGTGTCTTCGGTCTGCGCGGCCAGTTCCTGGGCCCAGTACATCGCCAGGTAGAACTGGCTGCCGCGGTTGTCGAGCTGGCCGGTCTTGGGGCTGGGGTTCTTGTTGTTGGCCAGCAGCTTGCCGGTGGCGGCGTCCAGTGTCTTGGCCAGCAGCTTGGCGCGCGCATTGCCGGTCTTCAGGCCCAGGTCTTCCAGTGACACGGCCAGGGCCAGGAATTCACCCAGCGAATCCCAGCGCAGGTGGTTCTCTTCCACCAGCTGCTGGACGTGCTTGGGGGCCGAGCCGCCGGC
>JANMZP010000069.1:0-4340 GCA_031383435.1 Betaproteobacteria bacterium
ACGCCGCGCTTCAAACTGATCGTGGACGACTGAGATACATTGAATACCTCGCTTGCGCGCAACCCCCGCGCGTCCACGATGGCGCTGAAACGCCGTCCACGATCAGCCTGAAACAGGCGTCCACGATCGCTGAAATGCGCAGGTGAGCTGATGTTTGCCCAGGATGAAGTGGATCAGCGCATTGCATCCTGGTTTGTCGAAAGAGGGTTGACCCTTCAGCAGATTGCTGCCTTGATGGGCGCTCACTATGACGCGGTGAAGAGCTGGGTCGAAGGCGGGTTGCTTCCGGCGAGCCGGGAGCCTTTGGAGCAAGGCGCGCCCTGGGTTGTGGAACTTCGTCATCTGGTGACGTTCTTGCAGACCTACTCGCCTCTCGCCTGGCACGCCAAGACCTGCGGATCGTCCACGCGCGGCCTGACTGCTCGTCTGCAAACCTTGGGGGTGGTGCCGATCGCGTCAGAGGAGCAAGGGCGGGGAACGCTCGTCAAGGTGACCGATGTGCTCATGGCGCTGGAAGCGAACCAACCGTGACTGTCGACTTCCTGGCGCGTGACCTCGACGTTTGATCGCCAATGTCAGCTTCGCCTTTGGGCGACCTCACCGTGCCGGCCATGAGCAGTCGTACCCCACTGTCGGCTTTGAGGTGCTCTACCTGATTACAGAACGTGAGTCTCTAGGCTGGCAGATGCCAAACACTCAGGCGGCAGTCATCGATAACTTGGCGAAGAAACTATGCCTTGGGCGGAACATGGTGCTCAGCGCATCGGGCGGACATCTACTTCAGACTCTGTAGTAGTTATTTCTTTTTGACGGTGTATGCTTCACGCATGTGGAGCGTGCTCTTCCTCACCCTGCCGACGCAGCCGAGCGCCGTGCGCCTGCGTGTCTGGCGCGCGCTAAAGAGCCTGGGCTGCGGGTCGTTGCGCGATGGTGTTCATGTCCTACCCGACGCCCAAGCCGTCTTGTTCGACACCCTCGTGACAGAGGTCCGGGAGCACGGCGGCCAGGCCAGCGTGTTTGAGCTATCGACGAGTGACGAGGCCCAGCGCGCCGAGGTGCTGGCACTCTTCGACCGCGCCGAGGCCTACAGCCAGTGGCGAACGGAGGCGCAGTCGCTGGCCGCGGCGCTGCCGTCGCTTGAGGAGACCGAGGCCCGGCGGCGCTGGCGCGGCACTGCGGAGGCGCTGCAGGCCCTGCGGCGCATCGACTACTACCCGGGCGCCGCGGCCGAGCAGGCGCAGGCCGAACTCGACACGCTGCGCCAGGCGCTCGACGCGCGCTTCTCGCGCGGTGAGCCGGTGGCGCAGGCGCCGCACGGCATCGCACGCCTGGATGTGCGCAAGTTCCAGGGCAAGCGCTGGGCCACCCGCGCCCGGCCCTGGGTCGATCGCCTGGCTTGCGCCTGGCTGATCCGCCGCTTCATCGATCCGCAGGCGCGCTTCGTCTGGTTGACCGACCCCGGCGACCCCGCGGGAGCGACCCCCGCGCCGCGTGGCGCGCTGGGCTTCGACTACGACGGCGCGCGATTCACGCACGTCGGCTCGCGCGTGAGCTTCGAGGTGCTGGCGGCCAGCTTCGGACTGGATGCGGACCCGCGGCTGCAGCGCATCGCGCGTGCCGTGCACTTCCTCGACATCGGCGGCATTCCAGTGCCCGAGGCGGCAGGGCTGGAGGCCGTGCTGTCTGGCCTTCGCGAAGTCCATGCCGACGATGACCACCTGACCCTGGCGGCAGCAGCGGTGTTCGACGCGCTGTACGCCGCACCTGGAGCGCCTACATGAGCACTGCCGCCACACCGCCCACCGAGGTGGCCGCCCCGGCGACGGCCGAGCCCGCCGCAGTGAGCTTCGCCGAAGCCTTCCGCTTCTGGCTCAAGCTCGGCTTCATCAGCTTCGGCGGGCCAGCCGGGCAGATCGCCATCATGCACACCGAACTGGTCGAGCGCCGGCGCTGGATCAGCGAGCAGCGCTTCCTGCACGCGCTCAACTACTGCATGCTTCTGCCCGGTCCGGAAGCACAGCAGCTCGCCACCTACATCGGCTGGCTGATGCACCGCACCTGGGGCGGCATCGTGGCCGGCGCGCTGTTCGTGCTGCCGTCGCTGTTCATCCTGGTTGCGCTGTCGTGGATCTACCTGCGCTTTGGCGACGTGCCGGTGGTCGCCGGCATCTTCTTCGGGCTCAAGCCGGCGGTGACGGCACTGGTGCTGCACGCGGCGCACCGCATCGGCACGCGGGCACTGAAGAACCGCTGGATGTGGGGCATCGCGGCGGCCTCTTTCATCGCCATCTTCGCCTTCGACACGCCGTTCCCGGCCATCGTGCTGGCCGCCGCGTTGATCGGCCACTTCGGCGCGCGCCGCTGGCCGCAGGTGTTCGCACTCGGCGGCGGGCACGGCAGCGCCAAGGCCAGCTACGGGCCGGCGCTGATCGACGACCACACGCCAACGCCCGCGCACGCGCGCTTCTCGCGCAGCCATCTGGTCAAGGTGCTGGCGGCCGGCCTGGGCCTGTGGCTGCTGGCGATGGCGGCGCTGGTCGCGGCGAACGGCCTGCAGGGCACGCTGACGCAGATGGGGTGGTTCTTCACCAAGGCGGCGCTGCTGACCTTCGGCGGCGCCTACGCCGTGTTGCCCTATGTCTACCAGGGGGCGGTGGAGACCCACCAGTGGCTGAGCGGGCCGCAGATGATCGACGGCCTCGCGCTGGGCGAGACCACGCCCGGGCCGCTGATCATGGTGGTGGCCTTCGTCGGATTCGTGGGCGGCTGGCTGAAGCAGGTGCTAGGGCCCGATGCACTCTTCCTCGGGGGCGCGTTGGCGGCCACCGTGGTCACCTTCTTCACCTTCCTGCCCTCTTTCGTGTTCATCCTGGCCGGCGGCCCGGTGGTCGAGGCCACGCACGGCAAGCTGGGCTTCACCGCGCCGCTGTCGGCGATCACGGCCGCGGTGGTCGGGGTGATCCTGAACCTGGCGATGTTCTTCGCTTACCACGTCCTTTGGCCGCAGGGCTTCGGCGGGCGCTTCGATGGGCTGTCGGCCGTCATCGCCGTTGGCGCCGCCGTGGCCCTGTTCCGATTCAAGGTCGGCGTCCTGCCACTGCTGGGTGTCTGTGCAGGCGTCGGGTTGATCGCCACCTGGCTTGTTCCCTTGTTGCGTTGAAGGAGCCCCCATGGACGCACGCCTTCAAGACCTGCCGTTCGACCCTGCCGCGCTGAATCGCTTGTCGTCCGCGTTGATCACCAGCCACCACCAGAACAACTACGGCGGGGCGGTGAAGCGGCTCAATGCGATCCGCGCCCAGCTATCGTCGACGGCGTTTGCGACTGTGCCCGGTTTCCAGCTCAATGGCCTCAAACGCGAGGAACTGATCGCCACCAACTCGATGCTGCTGCACGAGCTGTACTTCGGCAGCCTCGGCGGCGACGGCGTGACGATGGAGCCGGCGATGAAGCTGGCGCTCGACGCCAACTTCGGCAGCGTCGAACGCTGGCGCGAAGAGTTCATCGCCATGGGCAAGGCGCTGGGCGGCGGCTCGGGATGGGTGCTGCTGGTGTTCCAGCCGCGCGAGGGCACGATGGTCAACCAGTGGGCCGCCGACCACACGCATGCAGTGGCTGGCGGCGTGCCGATCCTGGCGCTGGACATGTACGAGCATGCGTACCACATGGACTACGGCGCAGCCGCGGGCGCCTACGTCGATGCGTTCATGGGCAACATTGACTGGGCCGCGGTCTATGGCCGCTACCAGGGGGCCGTGCACGCGGCGAGCGAGGCGGTCGGCGCGAGCCAGAACGAGATCGGCGACGCTCTGGTTCTCGACGTCCGCCGGGCCGGCGTGTTCGAGCAAGCCCGCACGATGATCCCCGGCGCGCGCTGGTGCGACCCATCCGCGGTCGCCGCCTGGTCTGCCGAACTGCCGGCCGACCGCGACGTCGTGGTGTACTGCGTGTACGGCCATGAGGTCGGCCGCGCCACGGCGATGCGGCTGCGCGCCGCCGGTGTCAAGGCGCGCTACCTGCGCGGTGGGATCGACGGCTGGCAATCCGCCCAGCGCCCGTTGGTGGACAAGCCTGCTGGGTCGACGCCATGATCGCCCGGCCAGCACCGAAGGTTGCGCTGCTGTATCCCGGCGACCGGGCTGCCCGTGATCGCGCCGACCCCGCGGCGAGCCGCTTCGCAGCGCTATTCGAGGCCTTCGCCGCCGCCGGCGTGGACGCGCAAGCCGCCGTCTGGCACGACGACTTCGCCGACGAGGTCAGGGACCAACTGCGCACAGTGCAGTTGGTTCTGGCGTGGTGCAACCCGATCGAGGACGGACGCCGCCGCGACCGGCTCGATG
>JANMZP010000084.1:0-6148 GCA_031383435.1 Betaproteobacteria bacterium
ACAAGGCGTCGACCTGACCAAGGACGTGCTGGCCCTGCAGCGCCTGAAGGAAGCCGCTGAGAAGGCCAAGATCGAGCTGTCGAATTCGACGCAGACCGACATCAACCTGCCCTACATCACGGCCGATGCCTCGGGCCCCAAACACCTGAACATCAAGCTGACGCGCGCCAAGCTGGAAAGCCTGGTGGATGAACTCATTCAGCGGACGATGGAGCCTTGCAAGGTGGCCGTGAAGGACGCCGGCGTGAAGCTGACCGACATCGACGACGTGATCCTGGTCGGCGGCATGAGCCGCATGCCCAAGGTCCAGGAGATGGTCAAGGAATTCTTCGGCAAGGAACCGCGCAAGGACGTGAACCCCGACGAGGCCGTTGCCGTGGGTGCGGCCATCCAGGGCCAGGTGCTGGGTGGTGAGCGCAAGGACGTGCTGCTGCTGGACGTCACCCCGCTGAGCCTGGGCATCGAAACCCTGGGTGGCGTGATGACCAAGATGATCAAGAAGAACACGACCATCCCGACCAAGTTCGCACAGACCTTTTCCACCGCCGACGACAACCAGCCGGCCGTGACCATCAAGGTCTACCAGGGTGAACGCGAGCTGGCTTCGGGCAACAAGAGCCTGGGCGAATTCAACCTGGAAGGCATCCCACCGTCGCCGCGCGGCCTGCCGCAGATCGAGGTGGCGTTTGACATCGACGCCAACGGCATCCTGCACGTCAGCGCCAAGGACAAGGGCACGGGCAAGGAAAACAAGATCACCATCAAGGCGAACTCGGGCCTCTCGGAAGCCGAGATCGAGAAGATGGTGAAGGACGCCGAAGACAACGCCGCCGACGACGCCAAGAAGGTGGAATTGGTGCAGGCGCGCAACCAGGCCGATGCCGCCATGCACTCGGTGAAGAAGAGCGTGGCCGAGCATGGCGACAAGCTCGACGGTGCCGAGAAAGAGCAGATCGAGGCCGCCTTGAAAGCCGTTGAAGAAGCCTTGAAGGGCGACGACAAGGCCGACATCGAAGCCAAGACCGAAGCGCTTTCCACGGCCAGCCAGAAGCTCGGCGAGAAGATCTACGCCGACACCCAGGCGGCGCAGGCTGCGGCAGGTTCGGCAACCGGGCCGGCTGGCGCGGCTGGCGGGGGCGAAGCGCCCAAGGCCAAGGTGGATGACGAGAACGTCGTCGATGCCGACTTCAAGGAAGTCAAGAAGGGCTGAGTCCCACGGCTTTCAGGCGACACCGCCTGAAAAGCAAATGCGCCGCGTTTTGAGTGCCCAGGGTTGACCTGGCCCTCAGCGCGGCGGTTCTGTTATCTGGCAGCAGAGAGTTTCCATGGCGACCAAGCGCGACTTTTACGACATCCTCGGCGTGCCGAAGAACGCAACCGACGAAGACATCAAGAAGGCTTATCGCAAGTTGGCGATGAAGCACCACCCTGACCGCAACCAGGGTGACGATGCCAAGAAGTCGGAAGAGAAATTCAAAGAGGCCAAAGAGGCCTACGAGATGTTGTCTGACCCGCAGAAGCGGGCCGCCTACGACCAGCACGGCCACGCCGGCGTCGATCCCAACATGGGCGGTGGCCGCGGTGCCGAGGGCTTCGGTGGCTTCGCCGAGGCCTTCGATGGCATCTTCGGCGACATCTTCGGCGGTGCCGCAGGTGGCCGCCGAGGCGGCGGTGGCCAGCAGGTTTATCGCGGCAGCGACCTCAGCTACGCGATGGAGATCTCGCTCGAAGAAGCCGCCTTCGGCAAGGAAACGCAGATCCGCGTGCCCAGCTGGGAAAACTGCGACACCTGCAAGGGCAGCGGCGCAAAGCCGGGCACCAGCGCCAAGACCTGCACCACCTGCAACGGCGCCGGCAATGTACACATGCGCCAGGGCTTCTTCAGCATCCAGCAGGCCTGCCCGCATTGCCACGGCAGCGGCAAGATCATTCCAGAGCCCTGCACGGCCTGCAACGGCGCCGGCAAGATCAAGAAGCAGAAGACGCTGGAGGTGAAGATCCCCGCCGGCATCAACGAAGGCATGCGCATCCGCAGCGCCGGCAACGGCGAGCCGGGCACCAATGGCGGGCCGGCCGGCGACCTGTACATCGAGATCCGCGTCAAGCAGCACGAGATCTTCGAGCGCGACGGCGACGACCTGCACTGCACCGTACCAGTGGGCCTGACCACCGCCGCCTTGGGCGGCAGCATCGACGTGCCCACGCTGGGCAGCCGGGCCGAGATCGAACTGCCCGAAGGCACCCAGCACGGCAAGACCTTCCGCCTGCGCGGCAAGGGCATCAAGGGTCTGCGGTCCAGCTATCCGGGTGACCTGTACTGCCACGTGTCGGTCGAAACGCCGGTCAAGCTGACCGAGCACCAGCGCAAGCTGCTGAAGGAGTTGGACGAGTCCCTGCGCAAGTCGGGCGACCGGCATTCACCGACGACCAAGAACTGGACCGACCGGGTCAAGGACCTGTTCAAGTAAGGCCCAGACTGCAGCCTTCAGCGGTCGGAGCTGTAGGCGCAGCAGGGCCGCGGACGGCGCAGTTCAGAAGAGCTGACCTTGCACGCTCATTTGCACCGGCGGCCTGAACTGCGTCAGATCGAGGTCGATGCGGCCCCGTTCGTAGCCCAGGCGTTGACAGGCTTTGCTGAAGCGCTGGCGCAGCAGGTCTGCCCACACGCCCTGACCCGTCATGCGGCTACCGAAACGGGCGTCATTGTCCTTGCCGCCGCGCATCTCGCGCACCCGGGCCATGACGCGCGCAGCACGGTCCGGCACCTGCTGCCCCAGCCAATGCTGGAACAGTGCATTCACTTCCCAGGGCAGGCGCAGCACGATGCTGAAGGCGCGCGTGGCGCCGGCATTGCGTGCGGCTTCGAGGATGCGTTCCAGCTCGGGCTCGTTCAGGAAGGGAATCGTCGGCGACACGCTGACGCCCACTGGAATACCGGCCCGCGCCAGGGTTTCGATGGTGCGCAGCCGCCGGTGCGGCGCCGAGGCACGGGGTTCCATCGAGCGGGCCAAGCCAGGGTCCAGCGTGGTGATGGACACATAGGCGGCAGCCAACCCGGCCTGCGCCATCGGCGCGATCAGGTCGATGTCGCGCTCGATCAGGCTGGACTTGGTGACGATGGAAAACGGGTGCCGGGTTTCGGCCAGCACTTCGATCACCGAGCGCGTGATGCGCAGCCGCCTTTCGGCCGGCTGGTAGGCGTCGGTGACCGAACCGATGTTCAGGTGCCCCGGCGCGTAGCTCCGGGCCGACAAGGCCGCGCGCAGCCGTTCTGCCGCGTTGACCTTGGCAATGATGCGGGTCTCGAAGTCCAGCCCCGGCGACAGGTTCAGGTAGCTGTGCGTGGGCCGCGCGTAGCAGTAGGTGCAGCCGTGTTCGCAACCGCGGTAGGGGTTGATCGAGACATCGAAACCAATGTCAGGCGAGTCGTTGCCCGACAGGATGCCGCGCACGTTCTCTTCGATGATCTGCGTGGCGGGTGCCGACGCCTCTTGCTCGGCGGCCTGCTGCAAGCTGCCCCAGCCGTCATCGAAAGCCTGGTGTGAACGCTCGGTGTAGCGGTGCTCGATGGCCCAGGCCGTACCGCGTCCCTTGATGGCAGCGGGCGGCATGAACATCAGGGTGGCGGCAGGCTCGGCATAGTTGCGCATACTGTAAATATATACAGCATCAAAACCCAAGGCAATCGGGTCTTGCAAGCTTTCGCAGACTGCAGATCAGTATTCGTCGTTGCCGCTGCCAGGTGCCAGGTTGTCGAAGCGGGTCAGCGGCTTCAAGAAGGTCAGGTTGACCTCACCGACCGGGCCGTTGCGCTGCTTGGCGATGATGATTTCGGCCTGGCCCGGCTTCTTGCTGGCCTTGTCGTAGTAATCGTCGCGGTAGATGAACATGATGATGTCGGCGTCCTGCTCGATGGCACCCGATTCGCGCAGGTCGCTCATCATCGGCCGCTTGTCCTGGCGCGACTCCACGCTGCGGTTCAGCTGCGACAAGGCAATGACCGGGCACTGCAGTTCCTTGGCCAGCGCCTTCAAACCACGCGAAATTTCGCCCAACACCGTAGCGCGGTTTTCCTCGTTGCCGCCCGAGCCGTTCATCAGTTGCAGGTAGTCGATGACGATCAGGCCCAGCGTGCCGAACTGCCGCGCCATGCGCCGCGCTCGGGCGCGCAATTCGGAACTGGTCAGGCCGGCGGTTTCGTCGATGTGCAATTGCACCTGACTGAGCTTTTCCACCGACTCGGTGAGGCGCTCCCATTCGCCGCTGTCCAGGCGGCCCGTGCGCAGGCGCTGCTGGTCGATGCGGCCCAGCGAGCCGACCAGACGCAAGGCCAGTTGCGAGGCCCCCATTTCCATCGAGAAGACCAGCACCGGCAGGCCTTCCTGCACCGCCACGTGTTCGGCAATGTTCAATGCGAAAGCGGTCTTGCCCATCGACGGCCGTGCGGCGAGCACGATCAGGTCGCCCTTCTGCAGGCCGGCGGTCATCTTGTCGAGGTCGTAGAAACCGGTGCGCACGCCGGTGACTTCTTCGGCGCCGTTGTCGTGCAATTCCTGCACCCGGTCGATGAGGTCGACGACCAGTTTGTCGATGCTCTGGAAGCCTTGTTTCTGGCGCGAACCTTCTTCGCCGATCTGGAAGATCTTGCTCTCGGCTTCGTCCAGCACCGCCGACACCGCGCGGCCCTGCGGGTTGAAGGCATTGGTGGCGATCTCGTCGCTGGCGGCAATGAGTTTGCGCAGGATCGACCGCTCGCGCACGATCTCGGCGTAGCGGCGCATGTTGGCCGCGCTGGGCACGCTTTGCGCCAGGGCGTTCAGGTAGGCCAGGCCGCCGCAATCCTGCGCCTTGCCCAGGCCCTGAAGTTGCTCGAAGACGGTGATCACATCGGCCGGCTTGCTGCCTGCAATCAGGGCCCCGATGGCGGCGTAGATCAGGCGGTGCTCGTAGCGGTAGAAATCGCTGTCGGTCAGCAAATCGCCGGCGCGGTCCCAGGCCATGTTGTCCAGCAACAGGCCGCCCAACACGCTCTGTTCGGCTTCCACCGAATGCGGCGGCACGCGCAAGCGGGAAACGTCGTCATCGCGCGGCGCGGTGCCGTCACGGAGGTTCAAAAGGGTGCTGCTCATGGTGCGGTGATCGTAGGACAGAAGGCCGATTGGGCTTGTGGACAAGCCTGTGGAAACACGGTGCGTTTGTCCGTATAAGCGTCTGTACGACTGCAGCAGACGGAAATGAAAAAGGCCGGCGGGTGCCGGCCTTCTTGCGTTGCTGAGGGCTTGCGGTCAGTCGACCAGGGGCACCACGTGCACCGTCACTTCGACGACCACATCCGAGTGCGGTGCCACCGAAACAGGGTGCTCGCCAACGGTCTTCAGCGGACCCGTGGGCATGCGCACCTGGGACTTCTGAATGGCCATGCCGGACTTGGTCAGCGCCTCGGCCACATCGGCGTTGGTCACCGAACCGAACAGACGACCATCAACGCCGGCTTTCTGCGCAATGCGCACGGTCTTGCCGCTGAGCTGTGCACCCAGGGCTTGAGCAACAGCCAACTTGGCCAGTGCGGCCTTTTCCAATTCCGCGCGGCGGCCTTCGAATTCCTTGATCGCGGCTTCGGTGGCGCGGCGCGCCAGCTTCTGCGGAATCAGGTAATTGCGGGCGTAGCCTTGCTTGACGTTGACGACGTCACCCAGGCCACCGAGCTTGCCGACCTTGTCGAGAAGAATGATTTGCATGGTGTGATCCTCAGACCTTGTGCTGGTCGGAGTACGGCAGCAGCGCGAGGAAGCGGGCACGCTTGATCGCGGTGGTCAGCTGACGCTGGTAGTAGGCGCGCGTGCCGGTCAGGCGTGCGGGCGTGATCTTGCCGTTCTCGCCGACGAAATCGCGCAACACGTCGATTTCCTTGTAGTCGATTTCCTCGACCTTGGCGACGGTGAAGCGGCAGAAACGCTTGCGACGGAACAGCAGCGCCTGGTTGTTGCGCTTGGGGCGCTTGTCTTTTGAGAAGCGACCTTTACCACGTGGTGGGGGCATGTGAAACTCCTAACGAAATCGGTGTATCCGGATCCGGATGTTCCTCAGGTGAACCGTCATTCAGAGACGGTTTCGACCGAGGTGATATGGAACAGCAAACCTCGCTTGT
>JANMZP010000201.1:0-34848 GCA_031383435.1 Betaproteobacteria bacterium
CATCAGCAGGCCGTGGTCGGGGTGGATCAGCGTCGGCATCAGCGCGAAATGCACCAGCAGGATCTGCACGAACAGCGGCGTGCCGCGGAAGAAGGTGACGTAGGCCAGCGTCACCCCGCGGGCGGCCTGCAGCAGGGCGCGGGCCAACGGGTGGCGCGGCGGCGGGGCGTCGCTGGAACTGCTGACCAGCCCGAAGACCACGCCCAGCGCCAGGCCCGCCACCATCGCCACGGCCGTCAGGTGCAGCGTCATCCACAAGCCGCTGACGAAGAGCGGCGCGTAGCCGGCCAGGATCTCCCAGCGAAGATCCATGGCGCCTGGGTCTTATTTCGTGGAGGCCGAAGCCGGCGCCGATGCAGCCGCCGCGGCAACCGCAGCCGCTGCCGACGTGCCGAAATACCGGGCGTAAATCGCCTGGTAGCTGCCGTCGGCCTTGATGCCGGCCAGGCCCTGGTTCACCTTGGCCAGCAGCTCGGCGTTGCCCTTCTTCACGGCGAAACCATAGGATTCAGGCGCGAAGTTGGCGTCGGCAACGTTCTTGAATTGGCCGCCTGGGTTGTTCGTCAGGTAATGGACGATGACCCCGTTGTCGGCCACCACCGCGTCCACGCCGCCGGCTTCCAGTTCCTTCAAGGCCAGCGGTGTCGATTCGAAGCGCTTGATGTTCGGGCTGGTCTTGCCCTGCAGCTTGGTGATGGCGTCGTCGCCTGTGGTGCCGGTCTGCACGCCCACCTTCAGCGCCTTCAGGTCGTTGAACCTGGCGACCTTGCTGGTTTGCTTCACGGCGATGAGTTGCTGCGCCTCGAAATACGGTTCGCTGAAATCCATCGTTTGCCGGCGTTCGGGCGTGCCGGTCACGGCCGACGCGACCAGGTCGCGGTCACCCTGCAACAGCGCGTTGAAGATGCCCTCCCAGGGCGTGTTGATGAAGCGGATCTGGAAGCCCGCCTTGGCCGCCACCGCGCGCATCACATCGATGTCGAAGCCGACGATCTCGGCCTTCTCGTTCTGACTTTCAAAGGGCGCGTAGGCCGCGTCGGTGCCCACGATGTAGACCTTGGCGGGTGCCGAGGCCGCCGCCGCGGAAGCGGCTGCCGGCGCGGCTTCTTGTTTGCCGCAGGCGGCCAGCAGCAGGCAAGCTGCGGCCCAGCCTGCGATGGGAAGAAGACGTCGGGTGGTGAAACAGGTCATGGGCAGGCCGGTGTGTGCAAAGCAAGGGCTTCAGTGTAGTGGGCTGCCATGCACGATCTGTGCCCTTGTCGGGCCCCTGCCGCGCCGCTTCAGAGGGCCGTCAGCGCTGCCAGTTCGGCTGCCGAAAAACCCGCAGCCAGGCGGGCTTCCAGGTTGAAGGGGGCCCGCAAGCGCGGCGCACTGTGGCGCTGCGCCAGCACGGCGTAATGGCCGATCGGGTCGTGCCCGTCACGTTGGCACAGCCAGCGGAACCAGTGGTTGCCGATGGCCACGTGGCCGACTTCGTCGCGCAGGATCACATCCAGAATTTCCACCGCGCGCCAGTCGCCGGCCTGGCGCAGCTTGGCCTGCATGGGCGGCGTGGCGTCCAGCCCGCGGGCTTCCAGCGTGCGCGGCACCAACGCCATGCGCGCGGTGACGTCGTGGGCGGTTTTCTCGACCATGGTCCACAGGCCGTCGTGGGCGTCGAAGTCGCCGTAGGCGTGGCCCAGCGTGGCCAGGTGAGCCGTCAGCAGGCTGAAGTGCAGGGCCTCTTCGGACGCCACCCGCAGCCAGTCGCGGTAATAGGCATCGGGCATGCCGGGGAAACGCCAGACGGCGTCGAGGGCCAGATTGATCGCATTGAATTCGATGTGCGCCACCGCGTGCAGCAAGGCCGCGCGGCCGCTGGGCGTGAAAGGCGAACGACGGGCCAGGGTGGTGTGGCCGACAAGCGCCGGCCGGGCGGGCCGGCCAGGCAAGGCACCCTGCGGGAGCAGCACAGCGTCGCGGTCGATCACGGACTCCGGCGTGTCGGACAACACCCGCGCGGCGGCCGCCTTGGCGACCGGGTCGGCCAGGCTCAAGACCTGCAAGGCGGCGGCTCTCAACTCCATCCTTAGAATTATCGGCTTTGCCTGAAGGGGTGCACCGTGGCCATCTACCGACTCGGGGACGATCCCGAATACGCACCGCAACTTGCTGCCACCGCCTGGGTGGCCGACAGCGCCACCGTGCTGGGACGCGTCCACATGGGTGAAAACAGCAGCGTCTGGTACGGCGCGGTGCTGCGCGGTGACAACGACCGCATCACCCTGGGCAACCGCGTCAACGTGCAGGACGGCAGCGTGCTGCACACCGATCACGGCTACCCCATGCTGCTGGGCAACGATGTGTCCATCGGCCACCTGGTGATGCTGCACGGCTGCACCATCGGTGAAGGTTCGCTGGTCGGCATCCAGGCGGTCATCCTGAACGGCGCCAGGATCGGTCGCAACTGCCTGGTGGGCGCCGGCGCGGTGGTCACCGAGGGCAAGGAATTTCCCGACAACAGCCTGATCCTGGGTAGCCCGGCGAAGGTGGTGCGCGAACTGTCGCCCGAGCAGGCCGCGCGCGTGCGCATGGCGGCGGCGCATTACGTCGAGAACGCTGCGCGGCATCGCGACCAGCTGAAGAAGATCGGCTGAAGCGGCATGTCCGAAGTCATCAAATTCATCTTCGAGGGCCTGCCCGTGCGCGGCATGCTGGTGCGGCTGACCGACAGCTGGCAAGAGCTGCTGAGCCGCCGCGTGGCGATCGGCGCGCACCCGCCCGAAGTGCGCGTGCTGCTGGGCGAAATGGCCGCCGCTGGCGTGCTGATGCAGGCCAACATCAAGTTCAACGGCGCGCTGGTGTTGCAGGTTTTTGGCGACGGCCCGGTGAAGCTGGCGGTGGTGGAAGTGCAGCCGGAACTGGGCTTTCGCGCCACCGCCACCGTGGTCGGCGAGGTGCCGCCCGGTGCGCGCCTGGAAGCGATGTTGAACGTGCACGGCCAGGGTCGTTGCGCCATCACGCTGGACCCGAAAGACAAGTTCCCCGGGCAGCAGCCTTACCAGGGCGTGGTGCCCTTGCACGGCGATCAGCGCGAACCGCTGCAGCAGGTGTCGCAGGTGCTGGAGCACTACATGCTGCAGTCGGAACAGCTCGACACCCAACTGGTGCTGGCGGCCGACGACAGCGTGGCGGCGGGCCTGCTGATCCAGCGCCTGCCGGTGCAAGGCGAAGGCAATCTGGCCGGACGTCGCAATGAAGACGACATCGGCCTGAGCGAGGCCTTCAACCGCATCGCGATGCTGGCCGCCACGCTGACCCGCGAAGAACTGCTGACCCTCACGCCCGAACAAATCCTGCGCCGCCTGTTCTGGGAGGAAACCGTGCGCGTCTTTGAACCGCAGCAGCCGCGCTTCGCCTGCACCTGTTCACGCGAACGCGTGCAGAACATGCTGCGCGGGCTGGGGCAGGCAGAAAGCCTCAGCCTGATCGAGGAACGCGGGCTGGTCGAAGTGGGCTGCGAGTTCTGCGGCCTGCAGTACCGCTTTGACGCGGTGGACGTGGGCGAGATGTTCACGCCAGGGCGCGACCAGCCGCCCAGCACGGCGGCGGTGCAGTAGCGCTTTTCAGCAGGCCTTGGCCGCCGGCCGCAGCAGCGGTGCCACCGCATCCACCGCCGCTTCCAGGCGCGCGGCACCACTGCCCGTGACCGAGCGCCACCGCAGGCCGTTGTCGTTCAGCAGTTCGCGCAGCGCGCTGTCCACCGGCAAGCGAACCTGCGGGCCATCGCGCTGGCCATCGGCCACCCAGGGCAGGTCGATGGCGGTCAGCAGCGTCAGGTCCATGCGCCGGTGCAGGGCCACGGCGCGGGCGTCCAGTGTGCGGTCGCCGAACACGATGCGGCTGTAAACCGCGGTCATCAGCGCGGTGGTGTCGCAGACGACCACATCGTGCGTCGTCGCAGCTGCTTCGATGCGTTCATGTTGGCCGCGCAAGATGGACGCCTGTTCGTGGGCGCGCGGCGTGCGGCCGACGTGGTCACACCATTCGCGCAGCAGTTCGGGCACCCAGGCCACGCGCAGGCCGGTGTCGCGCGCCAGGCGCGGTGCCAGCGCGGCGGCCAGGGTGGTCTTGCCGGTGCTCTCAGCACCCAGCAACGCAATGCGCAGGGGGCGGTCAGCCACGCTGCGCATTCGGCTGCAAGCGCAGCTGCAACTGCCGCCGCCAGGCCTGCCAGCCGGCCACTGCCAACACGGCGAACACGGCGTACACGGCCACCGTCAACCACAAGCCCTTGTGCGCGAACAGCGCGATGCTGAAGCCGTTCACGGCCACCCACACGGCCCAGTTTTCGATGTACTTGCGGCCCAGCAGAAACTGCCCGGTCAGGCTGGCCACGGTGGGCAGGGCGTCGAGGTAGGGCACGTCGCTGTCGGTCACACGGTGCAGCAGCAGGCCCAGCAGCGGCCAGGCGGCCAGGGTGGCGGCGCCGGCCCACCAGCGCTGGCGGGTCGTCAACACCTGCACCTGCAGCGCCTGCCCGTCGCTGCCGCGCCCGCGCAGCCATTGCCACCAGCCCCAAAGCGCCAGCACGACGAAGACGAACTGCAGGCCGGCTTCGCCGTAGAGTTTGCTGTCGGCAAAGACCTTGGCGTACATCAGCGAACTGATGATGGCCAGCGGCCAGCCGATGGGGTTGATGCGCAGATTGGCCAGCACCATGACCACGGCGACCAGCGCGGCCGCCAATTCGAGCCCCGTGAAGTTCACGGCTTGCGGGCGCTGACCTGAACCAGGATTTCGTTGGGCTTGAGCATGCCCAGCTCGGTGCGCGCTTTCTCTTCCACCATCTCCAGGCCTTCACGCAAGTCCACCACCTCAGCCGCCATGCGGACGTTGCGCTGGCGCGCCTGTTCGTTGGCCGCGCGCTGCACGACCAGTTGTTTGCGCAGCGTCATCACGTAGGGCAGGTTGCCCTTGCCGAACCACAGGTCGGCCTGCACCAGCAACAGCAGCGCGGCGATGACGACCGTGGCCCAACGCATGACGGGCAGCGCCAGTCTTTACTTCAGGTTGTAGAAGGCGGCACGGCCGGGGTAGGACGCGACGTCACCCAGGTCTTCTTCGATGCGCAGCAGCTGGTTGTATTTCGCCATGCGGTCGGAACGGCTCATCGAACCGGTCTTGATCTGGCCGGCGTTGGTGCCCACCGCGATGTCGGCGATGGTGCTGTCTTCGGTTTCGCCGCTGCGGTGGCTGATGACGTTGGTCCAGCCCGCGCGTTTGGCCATTTCGATGGCCGCGAAGGTTTCGGTCAGCGTGCCGATCTGGTTGATCTTGATCAGGATGGAATTGGCCACGCCTTCCTTGATGCCGCGTTCCAGGATCTTGGTGTTGGTGACGAAGAGGTCGTCGCCCACCAGTTGCACCTTCTTGCCCAGGCGGTCGTTCAGGTGCTTCCAGCCTTCCCAGTCGCCTTCGTGCATGCCGTCTTCGATGCTGATGATCGGGTATTTGTCGACCCAGGTCGCCAGGATGTCGGTCCACTCGGGGGCCGTCAGTTGCAGGCCTTCACCGGCCAGGTGGTACTTGCCATCCTTGTAGAACTCGCTGGCCGCGCAGTCCAGGCCCAGCGCGATCTGCTCGCCGGCCACATAGCCGGCCTTGTCAATGGCCTCCAGGATCATCTGGATGGCCGCCTCGTGGCTGGCCACATTGGGTGCGAAGCCGCCTTCGTCGCCCACCGCCGTGGTCATGCCCTTGGCGTCGATGATCTTCTTCAGCGCATGGAAAACCTCGGCGCCATAACGCACCGCCTCGCGGAACGACGGCGCGCCCACGGGAATGATCATCAGCTCTTGCAGGTCGAGGTTGTTGTTGGCGTGCGCGCCGCCGTTGATGACGTTCATCATCGGCACCGGCAGGCACATGCGGCCCATGCCGCCGAAATAACGGTACAGCGGCAGGCCCGATTCCTCGGCCGCCGCGCGGGCCACGGCCATGCTCACGGCCAGCGTGGCGTTGGCCCCCAGGCGGCCCTTGTTCTCGGTGCCGTCCAGGTCGATCAGCGTCTTGTCCAGGAAGGCCTGCTCGGAAGCGTCCAGCCCCAGCACCGATTCGCTGATCTCGGTGTTGATGTGCTCGACGGCCTTCAGCACGCCCTTGCCGCCGTAGCGCTTCTTGTCGCCGTCGCGCAATTCGATGGCTTCACGGCTGCCGGTGCTGGCGCCCGAAGGCACGGCCGCGCGGCCCATGGTGCCGGACTCCAGCAGCACGTCGCATTCGACAGTGGGGTTGCCGCGGCTGTCGAGAATTTCCCGGCCGACGATGTCAACAATGGCGCTCATGTGATTCCTCAGGCAGTGATTGAATTCGGGGATGGAAAGCAGGGACCAAGCTCAGGCGGGTGGCGCGTCCAGACCTTCGACCAGGACCATATTGAAGCAAGCGGTGGCACCGTGGCGCAGGGCACGCGCAGCGACATAGCCGGGGCTGTCGTACATGGCCTGCGCCTGTTCGAAGCTGGCGTAGCGCAGCACCGTCATGCGCGGCGGCGTCCAGTCGCCTTCGAGCACTTTGCTGCGGCCACCACGGACCAGGTATTCACCACCGAAAGCCTGCACGACGGCCGGCGCGGCGTCCATGTAGGCCTTGAACAATTCGGGGTCGGTGACTTGCGATTCAACGATCAGATAAGCGGCGGGCATGGTGCGTCCTTCAGCAGGAGAAATCGTTCTCGAGCAGCGGCTGCTGCTTGATCACGCGGTCCAGCGCCACCAGTTGTTCCAGCAGCGCTTTCATGTGTTTCAGCGGCACGGCGTTCGGGCCGTCGCTGAGTGCATTCGCCGGGTCGGGGTGGGTTTCCATGAACACGCCGGCCACGCCTACGGCGATGGCCGCGCGGGCCAGCACCGGCACGAATTCGCGCTGGCCGCCACTGCTGGTGCCCTGGCCGCCGGGCAGTTGCACGCTGTGCGTGGCGTCAAAGACCACCGGCGCGTTCGTCTCGCGCATGATGGCCAGTGAACGCATGTCAGACACGAGGTTGTTGTAGCCGAAGCTCACACCGCGTTCGCAGGCCATGAAGACGTCTTCGGGCAGGCCTTTTTCGCGCGCTGCGGCGCGGGCCTTGTCGATCACGTTCTTCATGTCATGGGGTGCCAGAAATTGCCCCTTCTTGATGTTCGCCGGCTTGCCGCATTGCGCCACGGCGCGGATGAAGTCGGTCTGCCGGCACAGGAAGGCCGGCGTCTGCAGCACGTCCACCACGGCGGCGACGGCTGCGATCTGCGATTCGTCGTGCACGTCGGTCAGGATGGGCACGTTCAACTCGCGCTTGACCTTGGCCAATATCTCCAGGCCGCGTTCCATGCCCGGGCCGCGAAAGGTGGTGCCGCTGCTGCGGTTGGCCTTGTCGTAACTGCTCTTGAAGATGAAGGGAATGCCCAATGCGTTGGTCATGTCCTTCAATTGGCCGGCCACGTCCATCTGCAACTGTTCGCTTTCGACCACGCAGGGGCCGGCGATCAGGAAGAAGGGCCGGCTCAGGCCCACGTCGTATCCGCAAAGCTTCATGGTGGCGTCCTCAGGCGGCGCGCTGCTGGTGGTCGAGCGCGGCTTTCACGAAGCTGCTGAACAGCGGGTGGCCGCCCCACGGCGTGCTCTTGAATTCGGGGTGGAATTGCACGCCCATGAACCAGGGGTGCACGGCCTGCGGCAATTCGACGATTTCCGTCAGCCGTTCGCTTTGCGTCAAGGCCGAAATCACCAGGCCGGCAGCTTGCAAACGGTCGAGGTAATTGACGTTGGCTTCATAACGGTGGCGGTGGCGTTCGGTGACGACCGGGCCGTAAATCTGATGGGCCAAGGTGCCGGCTTTCACATCGCTGCTTTGCGCGCCCAGGCGCATCGTGCCGCCCAGGTCGGACTTGGCGCTGCGCTTCTGGATGCTGCCGTCGCGGTCTTGCCATTCCTCGATCAGTGCGATCACCGGGTTCGGGCCATCGGGTTCGAATTCGGTGCTGTTGGCATCGGCGAGGCCGGCCACATGCCGCGCGTATTCGATGGTGGCCACCTGCATGCCCAGGCAGATGCCCAGGTAGGGCACTTGGTGTTCGCGGGCGTATTGCACCGCGACGATCTTGCCTTCGATGCCGCGCTTGCCGAAACCGCCCGGCACCAGGATGGCGTCGAAGGCCGCCAGTTGGCCGGCCGTGGCCTGCGTCAGCGATTCGGCGTCGACGTACTCAATCTCCACTTTGGCGTGGTTGTGGATGCCGGCGTGGCGCAAGGCTTCGTTCAAGGACTTGTAGCTGTCCGACAGGTCGGTGTACTTGCCGGCCATGGCAATCTTCACCGTGTGCTGCGGGTGTTCCACCTCGTAGACCAGCGCGTCCCAGCGGCGCAGGTCGGCCGGCTTGGTCAGCAACTGCAGCTTCATGCAGATCATCTCGTCCAGGCCCTGCTCGTGCAGCATGCGGGGCACTTTGTAGATGGTGTCCACGTCCCACATGCTGATCACGCCATGCGGCTGCACGTTGGTGAACAGGCTGATCTTCTCGCGCTCGTCGTCGGGAATGGCGCGGTCGGCGCGACACAGCAGCACGTCGGGCTGGATGCCGATTTCGCGCATCTTCTGCACCGTGTGCTGCGTTGGCTTGGTCTTCAGTTCGCCGGCGGCGGCGATGAAAGGCACGTAGGTCAGGTGCACGAAGGCGCTGTTGGTGGGCCCCATCTTCAGGCCCATCTGGCGCACGGCTTCCAGGAAGGGCAGGCTTTCGATGTCGCCCACGGTGCCGCCGATTTCCACGATGGCCACGTCAAGGTCCGCCGTGGCACCGCGCTTCACAAACTCTTGAATTTCATTCGTGACGTGCGGAATGACCTGCACCGTCTTGCCCAGGTAGTCGCCCCGGCGTTCCTTCTCCAGAACCGTCTTGTAGATCTGGCCGGCGGTGAAGTTGTTGGCCTTCTTCATCCGCGTCGTGATGAAGCGTTCGTAGTGGCCCAGGTCGAGGTCGGTTTCGGCACCGTCGTCGGTGACGAAGACCTCACCGTGCTGGAAGGGGCTCATGGTGCCCGGGTCCACGTTGAGGTACGGGTCGAGCTTGATCAGGGTGACCTTGAGGCCGCGTGACTCCAGGATGGCTGCCAGCGATGCCGCTGCGATGCCCTTGCCCAGTGAAGAAACCACGCCGCCGGTCACGAAAATGAACTTGGTCATTGCGTGCAGCACCTGCGGCGTAGCGCGGTGCTGTGGTGGGAAATCGCGAGTATATCGGTGGGGGTCTGCGTGGCCCGCGACAACGCTCCCTTCAGCGGCCCGGCACAACCCCACGGTCGGCAGCCCGCCAGCGGCGTCGGCAGCGCGGTGCGCTACCATCGCGCCCGCTTGCACCAGGTGCCCGCCGTCCCCGTTCAAGGGCGTCGGGTTAAACGGGAAGCCGGTGAGCAGACGGGGTGCCTGGATGGCCCTGACTGCGATTCCGGCGCTGCCCCCGCAACGGTCAGCGAGGAGCGTGCTGCACGACAAGCCACTGGTTCAGCAAGAACTGGGAAGGCGCAGCAGGCCTCTGGGTTGGGACCTGTCCCGACCTGGCACTCGCGAGCCCGGATACCGGCCTGATGCGATGAGAGCCGGTATCGCGGAGGGCGGTGCAGGTGCAAAGGCAGCCGCTGCGCGTGCGCCTTTGTGCCCGCGCCTGTACGTCCTGCCTGTCCGGCGTTTTTCACGCTGTGCCGCACGGGGTGTGCGGCTGGAGTCTTCGCCTTGAATTCGATCCTGTTTTGCCGTGCCCACGCGGGTGTGCCGGCTGTTCTTTCTTTTTCCATCGCTGCCATCGCCGCCGCTGCGGCCGTTGCCACCCCGGCTGTGGCGCAAACCGCCGCCGAGCGCATCACCGTCACCGCCACCCGTGTGCCCACCCGGGACATCGAGGTGGTGGCCGACATCACCGTCATCGACCGCGAGCAACTCGACCGCGCCGCCGGCCGCACGCTGGTCGAACTGCTGTCGCAGCAACCCGGCCTGCAGTTCAGCAGCAACGGTGGTCTGGGCAAGGCCAGCTCGGTCTTCATCCGCGGCATGGAAGCCCGCCACACGCTGCTGCTGGTGGACGGCGTGCGCCTGTATTCGGCCACGCTGGGCACGCCCAGTTTCGACAACCTGCCGCTGGAAGCCATCGACCGCATCGAGATCGTGCGCGGGCCGATGTCGGCGCTGTACGGCAGCGGCGCGGTGGGCGGTGTGGTGCAGATCTTCACGCGCAGCGGCGCGCAGGGCCTGAGCGCCAACGCCAAGGCGGTGCTGGCCACCAACGACTTGGGCCAGGTGAGCGCCGGGGTGGCTTTCGGCAACCCCACTTTCAATGCCGCCGCGCAGGTGCAGCACGTCCAAACCAAGGGCTTTTCGGCGACCAACGCCAACGTGCCTTTCGGCAGCTACAACCCCGACCGAGACGGCTTCCGCCAGACCGGCGGCAGCCTGCGCCTGGGCTGGAAGCCGCTGGCCGGCTGGGACGTCAGCGCCTTGGCGCTGCAGTCCAAGGGCTACTCGGGCCTGGACGACGGGGCCGCTGCCGAAGCGCGCGCCGAACTGGAAAACCGCGTCGCGTCACTGGCCGTGCGCGGCCTGGTTCTGCCGGGCTGGACCACGCGGATCGCGGCCGCGCAGTCCATCGACCTCTACAACACCTTGTCCAGCGCCAGCGCCTTCGCCACCCTGGGTGCCATCCAGTCGCAAATCACGCAGACCAGTTGGGAAAACACCCTGGCCACGCCGGTCGGCACGGCCCTGCTGCTGCTGGACCGCCAGCAGGAAACGGTCAGCCGCGCGGGCGCGCCTTTCAGCATCAGCGACCGCCACATCGACGGCCTGGCGCTGGGCCTGAACGGCGCGGCGGCCGGGCATGTGTGGCAAGGCAGCCTGCGTCGCGACCGCAATTCGCAGTTCGGTGGCAACACCAACGGCGCGCTGGGTTATGCGTATGCCGTGCTGCCCACGCTGCGGGTCGGCGGCAGCCTGGCTAAAAGCTATGTCGCGCCCAGTTTCAACCAGCTGTATTTCCCGGGGTTCGGCAACCCGCTGCTGGTGCCTGAGGAAGGCCGGCATGTGGAGGTGAACCTGCGCTGGACGCTGGGCGAACAGGCCTTCAAGCTGGCCGCCTACCGCAACGGCTACCGCGGCTACATCACCAGCGGCCCGGCACCGGTGAACCTGCCGTACGCGCAGATCAACGGCGTGACGCTGGGCTACGAAGGCCAGTGGCGCGAACTGGCGCTGACCGCTTCCTACGACCACGTGGATCCGCGCAACACCACCACCGGCAACGCCAACAACGGCAAGCTGCTGCCGCGTCGCGCCCCCAACGCGGCCCGCCTGGGTGCCGACTGGTCTGCCGCCGCATGGAGCGCGGGTGCCACGGTGGCCGGCTTCTCCAGCCGCTACGACAACACCGCCAACACCATCCGCCTGGGCGGTTACGGCACGCTCGACCTGCGCACCGACTGGGCCATCAGCCGCGAGCTGAAACTGGGCCTGAAGCTGAACAACGTGGGCGACAAGGACTACGCCACGGCGCTGGGCTACAACCAGCCCGGCCGCGAAGCTTTCGTCACCTTGCGCTGGGCCTTGCGCTGAGGCCGGGCCATGCGCAGGCTGCGGATCCTGATCGTCGGCATCGGCATCGGCGTTGGCTGGGCCAGCGCTTGTACCCTTGCTTGGGCCGGTGCCGCAGCGCAGGCGGCCATCGCGCTGGAAGACGACCGCGGCCGGCGCGTCGAACTGCCGGGGCCACCGCAGCGCATCGTGTCACTGCTGCCGTCGCTGACCGAGACCCTTTGCGCGCTGCAGGCCTGCGGCAAGCTGGTCGGCACCGACCGCTATTCGAACCACCCGGCCAGCGTGCTGGCACTGCCCAAACTGGGCGGGCTGGAAGACACGCAGATCGAACGCATCGTGGCGCTGAAGCCCGACCTGGTGCTGGCCGCCGGTTCGTCGCGCGCCATCGACCGCCTGGAAGCGCTGGGCCTGCGCGTGGTGGCGCTGGAACCCAAGAGCCTGCAGGACACCGAGCGCGTCATTGGCCGGGTGGCGCAGGCGCTGGGTGACGCGCCGGCCGGCCCGGCGCTGTGGCGCAGCCTGCAGGCGCGCATCGCGGCGGCGGCGGCGCGCGTGCCGCCGGGTTTGCGCGGGCAGAAGGTGTATTTCGAAGTCGCGTCGGCACCGTATGCGGCGGGTGAGTCTTCCTTCATTGGCGAAAACCTGGCTCGACTGGGACTGGGCAATGTGGTGCCGGCCGCGCTGGGGCCGTTTCCCATGCTCAACCCCGAGTTCGTCATGCGCGCCCAGCCCGACCTGATCATGGCCACCAGCAAGGCCGTGGCCGACATGCCGGCGCGCCCCGGCTGGAACACGCTGCGTGCGCTGCGCGACGGCCGCACCTGCGGCTTTCCCAGTGACCGCTGGGACGTGCTGGTGCGCCCCGGCCCGCGCCTGGCCGAAGCGGCTGAACGGGTGGCCGATTGCCTGGTGGGCCTGGGCGGCGCCCTGCCGGCCGCGCGCTGACCGGCACGCATGTTGGCCATGCACACCACCGCCCGCCCGCCACAACGCGCCGCCGTGGCACCCGGCCTGCTGGCCATGTTGCTGCTGTTGGTGGCCGGCGTGCTGGCCGTGCTGGGCCTGGCGGCCGGCAGTGAAGGCTGGTCTTTCGCGTGGGTGCCCGAATGGGATTTGATCGCCGCCATCCGTGCGCCGCGCACCGTGGGCGCCCTGTTGACCGGCGCGCTGCTGGGCCTGGCCGGGGCCATCGCGCAAGGCCTGTTTCGCAACCCGCTGGCCGACCCGTACTTGTTGGGCTCGGCCGCCGGTGCCGGCCTGGGCGTGGTGCTGGTGCTGGCCGCCGGCGGCCTGCTGGGCCAGCGCATCGGCCTGGCCACCGCCGACGTGCTGATGCGCCTGGGCCTGGTCGGCGCGGCCTTCGTCGGTGCCTTGGGTGGCGTCAGCCTGACCCTGCTGCTGGCCCGTGGCACGGCGCGGCCGATGGT
Source organism: Betaproteobacteria bacterium (assembly GCA_031383435.1). Classification (GTDB taxonomy): domain Bacteria; phylum Pseudomonadota; class Gammaproteobacteria; order Burkholderiales; family Burkholderiaceae_C; genus Rubrivivax. Next base: position 13,027 of record JANMZP010000201.1, read on the forward strand.
CATGCTGCTGGCCGGCGTGGTGGTCGGCATCCTGCTGTCGTCGATCAGTGAACTCGTCACGCTGGTCTCGCCCGAGGCGCTGCGCGGCAAGCAGATGTTCATGCTGGGCACGACCTCTTTTCTCGGCTGGATGAGCGTGGCTGTGCTGGGTGGCGCGCTGCTGCTGGTGCTGCCGTTGGCCTGGCGCTACGCCCGCGCGCTGGACGCGCTGGTGCTCGGCGAGGCCAGCGCCGCCAGCCTGGGCCTGAACCTGCCGCGCGTGCGCCTGCTGCTGGTGGTGCTGATGGCGCTGGCCACCGGCACGGCGGTGGCGCAGGCCGGGCTGGTGGCCTTCGTGGGTCTGGTGTCGCCGCACATCGTGCGCCGCCTGGTGGTGGTCACGCACGGGCCGCTGCTGGCCCTGTCGGCGCTGGCCGGCGCGGTGCTGCTGCTGGCCGCCGACGTGGCCGCGCGCAGCGTCATCGCGCCGCAGGAACTGCCGGTGGGCCTGCTGACGGCGGTGCTGGGCGGGGCCTATCTGCTGGCGTTGTTGCGGCGGCGGGGTGGGCTGTGATGGCTGCTGCACCGGCGGCACCCGCTGCGTCCGCTGCGTCCGTTCCGGCAGTTGCTGCCAATGCTGCCGTTGAGGCCGTTACAGCCGCCAAGGCCGTGCCCTTGCAGGCCGAGGGCTTGCGCCTGCGTCTGGGCGACATCCGGGCAGTGGACGGCGTGTCGATCCGCCTGCATGCCGGCCAGTGGGCGGCCATCGTCGGCCCCAACGGCGCGGGCAAGAGCACGCTGCTGGCGTTGCTGGCCGGCTTGCGCGCGCCCGACGCGGGGCATGTGCATCTGCAGGGCCGCCCGCTGGCCACGTTGCCCGCGCGGGAACGGGCGCGCGGTCTGGCCTGGTTGTCGCAGCAGGGCGAGGCCGAAGGCGAGATCGCCGCACGCGACGTGGTGCGCCTGGGTCGCCTGCCGCGCCACGGCTTGTTCGGCAGCCCCGACGCCGCCGACGAGGCCGCAGTGGACCGCGCGCTGGCCGAAACCGAGGCCACGCCTTTTGCGGCCCGGCGTTTGAGTGAACTGTCGGGCGGTGAACGCCAGCGCGTGCTGCTGGCCCGCGCCCTGGCCGTGGAAGCGCCGGTGCTGCTGCTGGACGAACCCACCACCCACCTGGACGCCCCGCACCAGCGCGCCCTGTTGCGCAGCCTGGCGGCGCGTGCGTGCAGTGGCGCGGCGGTGGTTGCCGTGCTGCACGACCTGACGCTGGCCTTGGCCGCCGACCGCGTGCTGGTGATGGCGGCCGGCCGCATCCAGGCCGACGGCCCGCCCGCCGACGCCGCGTTGCGCGCTGCGCTGGTGCAGGTTTTCGACCACGCCTTCAGCATCGAATCCGTGCCCACCGCCGCCGGCCCGCGCTGGGTGGCGGTGCCGGCGCTTTGAAGCCTTGAAAGGCTGCGCACCGCCATGACCCGCACCCTCATCGTCTGGGGCACCACCAGCGGTGCCGGCAAGAGCTGGCTGGCCACCGCGCTGTGCCGGGTGGCGGCGCGGCGCGGCATCCGCGTGGCACCTTTCAAGGCGCAGAACATGAGCAACAACGCCCGCGTCGTGCCGGGCGCTGGGGTTGACGGCTGCAGCGGCCTGGGCGAGATCGGCTCGGCGCAGTATTTCCAGGCCGGTGCCGCGCGCGTGCTGCCGCACACCGACATGAACCCGGTGCTGCTGAAACCCGAAGGCGACACCGCCAGCCAGGTCGTCGTCAACGGCCGCGCCGACATCGGCTTGTCGCGCATGCCCTGGCGTGAACGCAGCGCGCTGCTGGCGGTGCAGGCGCAGGCCGGCTTCGAACGGCTGGCCGCGCGGCACGAGCTGATCGTGGTCGAAGGCGCGGGTTCGCCGGCCGAGATCAACCTGGCACCGCAGGACTACGTCAACCTGGGCACCGCGCGCTGGGCGCAAGCGGCCGGCCCCACCGCCGCGCTGCTGGTCAGCGACATCGACCGCGGCGGGTCCTTCGCCCATTGCTACGGCACCTGGGCCTTGTTGCCCGCCGACCTGCGCGGCCTGCTGCAAGGCTTCGTGCTGAACCGTTTTCGCGGTGATGCGGCGCTGCTGGCACCCGGCCCGCAGCAATTGCAGGCGCTGACCGGTGTGCCGCTGGCCGGCGTGATACCGATGAAGCGCGACCACGGTCTACCGGAAGAAGACGGGCTGTTCGATGCAGCGGCGCACTTCCGCTCGGGCGGCGCGCGTATCGACGCGGGTAACGGCGCGGGTAACGGCGCGGGCAGCGACGTGGCGCGCCTGCGCGTGGCCGTGCTGGCCCCGCCGCACATCAGCAACCTTGACGAATTCTTGCCGCTGACCCGGGTGCCCGGCCTGCGCCTGCTGTGGGCGCGCACGGCGGCGCAGCTGGAAGGTGCCGACTGGATCGTGCTGCCCGGCAGCAAGCAGGTCAGTGGCGACCTGGCCTGGCTGCGCGCGCAGCGGCTGGACGCCGCCATCGCGCGGCACGCCGCCGCCGGCGGCGTGGTGCTGGGCGTGTGCGGCGGCCTGCAGATGCTGGGCCGCAGCCTGCGCGACCCCGATGGCCACGACGGCGAAGCCTATGCCGAGCAGCCCGGCCTGGGCCTGCTGCCGCTGGAAACCCGCTTCGGTGCGACCAAGCGCTTGACCGCGGCTCGCGTGCACTTCAGCACCCCGCAAGGGCCTTGGGCGGCGCTGGCCGGAGTGTCGGCGGCGGGTTATGAAATTCGCTGCGGGCACACGGCGCTGGTGGTGGTGCCCGGGGCCGGGGTGGCTGCGGCGGATGGCTGCACGGCGGTGCTGCACGACGCTCGCGGCGCGGCCATCGGCTGGCAGCAAGGCCGCGTGCTGGGGGTCTACGCGCACGGCCTGTTCGAAGCACCGGCCGTGCTGCAAGCGCTGTTCGGGGCCACCGTGCCGACGCTGGAAACGGCCTATGACACGCTGGCCGACCTGGTGGAAGAACACCTTGACGCGGCCCTGCTGCAGCGCTGCTTGACCGGAGGCTAATGCCGAAAATGAGTGCCACAACTTCAAGCGCCGACGCCGACGCCAGCGCCAACGCCGACGCCAACGCCAGTGCCAACATCCGCGCCAACGCCATCCGCAGCGGCCCGCAACGGATCGTCTGCCTGACCGAGGAAACCACCGAATGGCTGTACCTGCTGGGTGAAGAAGACCGCATCGTCGGCATCAGCGGCTACACCGTGCGGCCGCGCCGCGCGCGCCAGGAAAAGCCGCGCGTCAGCGCCTTTCTGGATGGCAAGATCGACAAGATCGAGGCCCTGCAGCCCGACCTGGTGATCGGTTTTTCCGACATGCAGGCGGCGCTGGCCGACAAGCTGATCCGCGCCGGCCTGAACGTCTTCATCACCAACCAGCGCAGCGTGCTGCAGGTCTTTGAAACCCTGCGCCTGGTGGCCGGTCTGGTGGGCGCGCAAGACCGTGCCGAGGCGTGGATCAGCGCGTGCCTGCTGCGCCACGCCGAAATCGCCGCCGTGGCCGCCACCTGGCCGCGCCGGCCGCGGGTCTATTTCGAGGAATGGGACGAGCCGATGATCAGCGCCATCCAGTGGGTCAGCGAGCTGATCACGGTGGCCGGTGGCGACGACATCTTCCCCGAACGTGCGCTGATGAGCCTGGGCCGTGACCGCGTGCTGGCCGACACGCTGGAGCCCGCCCGCCGCGCGCCCGACCTGATCGTCGGTTCCTGGTGCGGCAAAAAGTTCAGGCCCGAAAAAGTCGCTGCGCGCGAAGGCTGGGCGGCGGTGCCAGCGGTGCAAAACGGGCGGCTGTATGAAATCAAGTCCTGCGACATCCTGCAGCCCGGTCCGGCCGCGCTGACCGACGGGCTGGAACAACTGCACGCGCAGTGCGCGGCCTGGGCACAAGCCCAGGAAACTCAGAACCACACACCATGATCGACATCCAGGACGCCGTGCTGGCCGCCCGCGTGCAGCAGCGCATCGACCACCTGACCAAGCCACTGGGCGCTTTGGGCCGCATCGAGGCGCTGGCCTTGCAAATGGCGCTGGTGCAGGGCAGCGAAGCGCCGACCTTGCAGCACCCGCAACTGGTGGTGTTTGCCGCCGACCACGGCATCGCCGCGCAGGGCGTCAGCGCTTTTCCGCAGGCCGTGACGCTGCAGATGGTGGCCAACATGCTGGCCGGTGGCGCGGCGGTTTCGGTGCTGGCGCGCCAGCATGGCCTGGCGCTGACGGTGGTGGACTGCGGCGTGGCCGCCGACATCGCACCGCAGGCCGGCTTGCACACCGCCAAGGTGCGCGCCGGCACCGCCGACAGCAGCACCGGCCCGGCCATGAGCGCGGCCGACTGCGCCGCCGCCGTGGACCACGGCCGCGCGCTGCTGCACGGCTTGCCGGGCAATGTGCTGTTGCTGGGTGAAATGGGCATTGCCAACACCTCCTCGGCAGCCTTGTTGATGGCCCGTTTGACCGGCCTGCCGCTGGCCGCTTGCGTGGGCCGCGGCACCGGGCTGGACGACGCCGGCCTGCAGCACAAGCACGCCGTGTTGCAGCGCGCGCTGCAGCTGCACGCTGCGGCCGTCGAACCGCTGGCCGCACTGGCCGCGCTGGGCGGGCTGGAGATCGCCACGATGGTCGGCGCGGTGCTGCAAGCCGCCGAAGAACGCCGGCTGATCGTCGTCGATGGCTTCATCACCACGGCCGCCGTGGCGGTGGCGGCGGCCTTGCAGCCACCGGTTCTGCAGCGCTGCGTGTTTGCCCACGGTTCGGCCGAAAACGGCCACGCGCGCTGGCTCTTGCTGCTGGGCGTGCGGCCGCTGCTGGACCTGGGCTTGCGCCTGGGCGAGGGTTCGGGTGCGGCACTGGCCTGGCCGCTGTTGAAGTCGGCCGAATTGGTCCTGGCCGAGATGGCCAGTTTCGAGTCGGCCGGTGTGTCGAACCGCGATACCGATTGAAACCCCATGGCGTCTGAACTGCGCCTCTTCCTCGTCGCCCTGCAGTTTCTGACGCGGGTGCCGGTGCCGGCCAACATGGGCTGGAATCCGCAGTGGCTGCACGACAGCGCGCGGCATTTCCCCGGCGTGGGTGCACTGGTGGGCGGCGTCGCGGCGCTGATGCTGTGGGCTGCCGCCCACTTTTTCAGCGCGCCGGTGGCGGTGCTGCTGAGCATGGCCGCCACCGTCTGGCTGACCGGCGCTTTCCACGAAGACGGCCTGGCCGACACCTGCGACGGCCTGGGCGGCGCGGTCGGCCGCGAACGGGCGCTGGCGATCATGAAAGATTCGCGCCTGGGCACCTATGGCGCGGTGGGCCTGCTGCTGGTGCTGGCGCTGAAAGCCGCCGCGTTGCACAGCCTGGCCACGCGCGACCTGGCCATCACCCTGGCCACGTTGCCGCTGGCGCATGCCGCTTCACGCGCCGGCACCGTGGCGCTGCTGCGTTTCATGCCCTATGGCGGCGACATCGAACACGCCAAGGCCAAGCCCATGGCGCAGCAGATCGGCAAGGCCACTTTCGCCATCGCCGGGCTGTGGCTGGTGGCGGTGGCCGTGGTGGCGGCCAACGTCATCCCGGTGGCGGCGCTGGCAGCCGCCGGCGTGGCCGTGGCGGCGGCGGCGCTGTGGATGGCCCGCTGGCTGCAGCAGCGACTGGGCGGCTACACCGGCGACGGCCTGGGTGCCACCCAGCAGTTCAGCGAATTGGCCGTGTACCTGGCAGTGGCGGCGGTGTTGGCGCGGGCTTGAGCACCACCATGAGCACACGCCTGCACACGCCCCTGAGCAGCGCCATGCGCGACCGCCTGCCCGCGCTGGCGGCCGTCCCGCAACTGTGGTGCTGGCGGCACCCGCGCGCGCAGGGCGCTGCCGGCCGCTGCATCGGCCGCACCGACCTGGCGGTGGACCCGCGCAAGGCCAAGCGCCTGGCGCACCGCATCCGCGATGGTGCGCGCCGCCACGGCCTGCCGCATGCGGTGTGCGTGTCGCCGCTGCGGCGGGCGCGCGACGTCGGCCGCTGGCTGGCGCGCTGGGGCTGGCAGGTGCAGGTGCAGCCGCTGCTGGCCGAGGTCGACTTCGGCCGCTGGGACGGGCAGCGCTGGGTCGACATCGCCCCGGCCGAGATCGCCACCTGGGCCGACGACCTGCTGCACCACGCGCCGGGGGGTGGTGAATCGGTGGCCGATGTGGCGCGGCGGGTGCGGGCTTTCGTGGACAGCGGCGACGGCAGCCCGCGCCTGCTCGTCGGCCACGGCGGCTGGATCAACACCCTGCTGCACGTGGCGCCGGGCTGCACCGCCATCGCTGCGGCGCACTGGCCCGCGCCGCCGCCGCACGGTGCCTTGCGCTGCTGGCCTGTGCCCGCCACGGCGAGCCGCTGAGCCCCGGTGGCGCGCGTTTCAAGCGCGCCTTTTTGCGGTCCGTCGCAAGCGCCTCGCGGCGCGGGGCCGGGGTGCCGATCATTCATTCATCGCACCCCCACCCCCTTGATCCCGGAGTTCACCATGCACAAGCCCCTGACCCATCGCCTGTACGCCCTGTCGATGTCCGCCTTCATGACCCTGGTCCTGCTGGGCAGCGTCAGCGAACTGTTTGTGGGCGTTGAAGCCCAGCAAGCCAACCTGGCCCAGCACAGCGCGCCGGCCGCGCCGCTCGCCTGAGCCGGTCTGATCGCGTCTTGGTGCTGAGCCATGCTCGCCTTCATCGCCTGGTGCCTGCTCTTCGTGCTGTGCTGGCCGCTGGCCGTGCTGGCGCTGCTGCTGTGGCCCCTAGTCTGGTTGGTGGGGCTGCCTTTGCGCTTGATCGGCATCACCTTCGGCGCCGTTTTCGCGCTGCTGCGGGCGCTGCTGATGCTGCCGGCGCGCCTGCTCGGCGGGGGCCGCTGAAGGCCCATCCTGCGGATGCCAGAATGCCCTGAACCGACGCGGTCGGCAGGGGGTTTGCATGTTGATGATCCGGCGCGCCGCGCCATGATGAAGATGCTGTTGTGGCTGGTAACGGGTCTCAAGTTCAGCAAGGTGCTGCTGTCAGGCGGCACCATGCTGATCTCGCTGGTGGTCTACAGCTGGGTCTTCGGCTGGAAATACGCCGCCGGTTTCATCGTGCTGCTCTTCGTGCACGAGATGGGCCACTACATTGCCGCCCGCCAGCGCGGCCTGGCCGTGGGCCTGCCCACCTTCATCCCCTTCCTGGGCGCCTGGATCAACATGAAAGACCTGCCGCACGACGCCGAGACCGAGGCCTATGTCGGCCTGGGCGGCCCGCTGCTGGGCACCGTGGGCACCATTGCGGTCTATTTCTGGGCCCGCGAAACGGGTGCCAACTGGCTGCTGGCGGTGGCCTATTCGGGCTTCTTCCTGAACCTGTTCAACCTGATTCCCATTTCGCCTTTCGACGGCGGCCGCATCACCGCCGTGCTCAGCCCGCGCATCTGGCTGCTGGGTGTGCCGGTGCTGCTGGCGCTGTTCTGGTGGCGGCCCAGCCCGCTGCTGCTGTTGATGGCCTTGTTGGCCGCGCCGCAGGCCTGGAAGGGCTGGACCTGGCGCAGCGACGACCCGCTGGCGCAGACCTACTACGCCGTGCCCACGGCGAAGAAGTGGGAGTACGGCCTGATCTACATCGGCCTGGCCGGCTTCCTGGCGGTGATGGCCTACGACACGCATGCCATGCTGGAAGCGCAGCGCCCGCGCTGAGTTGCCGGGCCTCGAGGGGGGAGGGTGGGACTGTGGGTGTGCCAACGCACCGACAGCCGCCTGCCATCTCGTTACAAACCTTGCAAGGCCACGGTGGCTTTGAAAAGGAGGGCTCTATGCTGGAAACAATCGCAATCATTCTGGTCGTGCTGTGGCTGGTCGGCTTGGTCACGTCAACCACCATGGGGGGCCTGATCCACGTGCTGCTGGTCATCGCGATCGTGGTCATCCTGGTGCGGGTCATCAGCGGAAGACGCTTGTAGCAGGCACCGACATGAACCCCACACAAATCATCGGTGCCATCCTCATCGCTTTGGGCGCAGCGGGCCTGGCCTACGGCAGCTTCAGCTACACCAAGGACACCCATCAGGCCAAGCTGGGACCCATCGAGTTGTCGGTCAAGGAACGCCAAACCGTCAGCGTGCCGACCTGGGCCGGCGGCCTGGCCATCGCGGGTGGTTTGGCCCTGCTGATCTTCGGGCGCAAGAACGGTTGAACGCTGACAGGTTCTCAGTGCGCACCGCGACCGCCCTGGTCGTGCCCGTGGCGATGGTGTAGCGGAACACATGGATGCTGCCGCTGAGGTTGGAAACGGGCACCGAGCAGGCGGCCAGCCACAGCGCAGCACCCAGCGCCAGCAGGCGGGGCAGGGCGGTGCACGGCTACAGCGCCTCGCTCAAGCGCGCAGGTGGCAGGCCACCCAGTGCCCTTCGGCGCTTTGCTTGAGCTGCGGCTTTTCCTTGTCGCACAGCCCCTTCTGCGCGATCGGGCAGCGGGTGTGGAAGTGGCATCCACTGGGCGGGTGGATGGGGCTGGGCACATCGCCTTGCAGCGGGATGCGCTTCCTCTTCACCGTCGGGTCGGGAATGGGCACGGCCGAGAGCAGCGCCTCGGTGTAGGGGTGCAGCGGGTTGGTGTACAGCAGCTTGGCCGGTGCGATTTCGACGATGCGGCCCAGGTACATCACGGCCACGCGGTGGCTGATGTGCTCGACCACGCTCAGGTCGTGGGCGATGAAGACGTAGGTCAACTGGAACTGTTCGCGCAGGTCTTCCAGCAGGTTGATCACCTGGGCCTGGATGGACACGTCCAGCGCGCTGACGGCCTCGTCGCAAACGATCAGTTTGGGGTTCACCGCCAGGGCCCGCGCGATGCCGATGCGCTGGCGTTGGCCGCCGCTGAATTCGTGCGGAAAGCGCCGCATGTGGTCGGCGGAAAGGCCCACGGTTTCCAGCAGCTGCACGATGCGGTCGTCGTACTCGCGCGGCGTTCGGGTCAGCTTGTGGATGGTCAGCGCTTCGCCAACGATGGCGCTGACCGTCATGCGCGGGTCCAGGCTGGCGTAGGGGTCCTGGAAGATGATCTGCATGTCGCGGGCCAGTGCGCGCAATTCGCTCTTGCTGGCTTTCGTGACGCTTTTGCCTTCGAACCAGACTTCGCCTGAGGTCGGTTCGATCAGCCGCAGGATGCAGCGCCCGGTGGTGCTTTTGCCGCAGCCCGATTCACCCACCACGCCCAGCGTTTCGCCGGCCTGCAATTCGAAGCTGACGCCATCGACGGCGTGCACGCGGTCGACCTCGCGGCCCAGCAGGCCGCCCTTGATGGGGAAGTGCTTGACGAGGTTTTGGACCTTCAGCAGCGGTTCGCTCATGACGCGGTGATGTCCAGGATGCAAGCCACTTTGTGACCTGGTGAAATTTCACGCAAGGGCGGTGTGGCGGTGCTGCAGGCGGGCGTGACGTGCTGGCAGCGCGCCGCGAAGCGGCAGCCGACAGGCAAGCCACCGCTGACGGGTGCCACCAGCTTGGGCACGGTGCCGGCTATCGCTTCCAGCCGCACCTTGGTACCTGCCAGGGACGCATTCATGTCGATGCGCGGGATGCTGCGGATCAGCCCTTGCGTGTAGGGGTGGCGCGGCTGAGCGAAGAGTTCTTCCACCGTGGCTTCTTCGACCACCCGCCCGGCGTACATCACCACCACGCGCTGCGCCACTTCGGCGACGACACCCATGGCGTGGGTGATCAGCATCACGGCCATGCCCAGGCTGTCTTTCAGCTCGTGCATCAGGTCGAGAATCTGCGCCTGGATGGTCACGTCGAGCGCCGTGGTCGGCTCGTCGGCGATCAGCAATTTCGGGTCGCAGGCCAGGGCGATGGCAATCATCACACGTTGCCGCATGCCGCCGCTGAACTGGTGCGGGTAGTCGCGCACGCGGCGTTCGGGGGTGGGGATGCGCACCAGCTTCAGCATCTCCACCGCGCGGTCCATCGCGTCTTTCTTGTTCAGTCCTTTGTGCAGGCGCACGCTCTCGGCGATCTGTTCGCCCACGGAGTAGACCGGGTTCAGCGAGGTCATCGGCTCCTGGAAGATCATCGCGATGTCCCTGGCGCGGATCTGGCGCATCGCGGCGTTGTCCAGCGGCACCAGGTCGCGGCCCTGCCACAGCACCTGGCCGGCCACGATCTTGCCCGGCGGCATGTCGATCAGCTTCATCACCGTCTTGGCCGTGACGCTCTTGCCGCAACCCGATTCGCCCACCACGCACAGCGTTTCACCGGCGTCGAGGTGCAGGTCCACGCCGTCCACCGCGTGCAGCCAGCCTTCTTCGGTCTTGAAGTGGGTCTTGAGACCCTTGATTTCGAGCAGGGCCATCAGAGCACGCGACGGGGATCGAGCGCGTCGCGCAGCCCGTCGCCGATGAAGTTGATCGTCAGCACGGTCAGGAAGATCGCGAAGCCCGGAAAGATTGCCCAGTGCGGCGCGATGTCCAGGTAGTCTTTGCTGTCGTAGAGGATGCGACCCCAGGTCGGGATGTCGGGCGGGAAGCCCAGGCCCAGGAAGCTGAGCGTGCTTTCCGCAATGATCGCGGCGGCCACGTCGATGGTGCCGGCCACGATGACCGGGCCCAGCGAATTCGGCAGGATGTGGCGCAGCACCTGGCGTGGCACGCTGGCCCCCAGCGCCCGCGCGGCTTCAACGAATTCTTTCTCGCGCAGGCTGAAGAACTGGGCCCGCACCAGGCGCGCCACCGGCATCCAGCGGAAGCCGCCGATGACCAGCACGATCAGGATGAACACGCCCACCTCGGGTCCGAATGCCGCCTTCAGCGTGTCGCGGAAGAGGTAGATCACCAGCAGCAAGAGCGGCAGCTGCGGCAAAGACAGGAACAGGTCGGTCAGCCACATCAAGGCCGCATCGACCCAGCCGCGCGAGATGCCGGCCACGGCCCCGATCAGCACGCCGACGAAGATCGACATCAGCATCGCCGCCAGACCCACCGCGATGCTGATGCGCCCGCCGTAAAGCATGCGCGCCAGCAGGTCTTGCCCCAGGTCGTCGGTGCCCAGCGGGTGTTTGCCGCTGGGCATGGCCAGGCGCGATGTGAAGTCGATGTCGTTGATGGCCAGTTTCCACAGCAGCGGCCCGAAGACCACGCTGGCCACCATCAGCAGCAGCACGACGAGGCTGAAGACGGCCATGCGGTGGCGGCGGAAACGCCGCCAGGCCTCGGTCCATGGCGACACGATGGCGCGGGGTGCGGGTGCGCTGGCGGGAACGGCAGTTGCGGTGGTCATGGCCTTCACCGGAATGAAATGCGGGGATCGAGCCAGCCGTACAGCAGGTCTGCAATCAGATTGAAAAGAATGACCAGGCACGAAAAGACAAAGGTCACGGCCATGATGACCGGTGTGTCGTTGCGCAGGATGGCGTCGATCAACAAGCTGCCGATGCCGGGAATGCGGAAGATCTGTTCGGTGACGATGGCACCGCCAAAGACCTGCGGCATGGTCAGTGCCACCAGCGTGACGACCGGGATCAGCGCGTTGCGCACCACGTGTTTCATGATGACGACGCGTTCGGACAGGCCCTTGCTGCGCGCCGTGGTGACGTAATCCAGCCGGATCACGTCGAGCACCGCCGAGCGCACATAACGCGTCCAGCTGGCGCCCTGGAACAGACCCAGCACCATGATGGGCATGATCGATTGCTTGAAGCTGTCCCACCACCATTGCCAGCCGGTGGATGGCAGGTCGGCGCGGAAGACGAAAGGCAGCCAGTCCAGCTTGATCGAGAACAGCAGGATCAGCAGCAGGCCGGTGAAAAACGTGGGCAGCGAAAAGCCCATGAAGGCCACCGTGTTGGCCACCTTGTCGAACAGCGAATAAGGCCGGGTGGCCGCGTAGATGCCCACCGGCAGGGCAATTGCCATGGCCAGCAATTGCGACATGCCGATGACCGCCAAGGTGACGGGCACGCGCTGCCAGATCAGCGTGTCGACATCGACGCGGCTGACGAAACTGAAGCCCCAGTCGCCGTGCAGCATGGCCCACAGCCAGCGCGTGTAGCGCTGCCAGACCGGGTCGTCCAGACCGAACTTCTCGCGCAGTGCCATGCGCACTTCGGCCGGCACATTCGGGTTGGTGGCCAGTTCACCGAAAGGGTCGCCGGGCGCCAGCGCCAGCACGGTGAACAGGATCAGGCTGATGCCCAGCAAGCTGGGTATGGCAATCAGCAAACGGCGCAGGAGATAGGGGCCCAACTCAGGTGCTCAATTGAAGCGAGGCATCAGGCTTCGCGGTACCACTCGTGAATGCCGGCCATGTCGTTGTCCCAGCCCGACAGCGGGGCCACCAGGTTCTTCGCCAGGCCGGCCACCGAAGGTCGGAAGAGCAGCGGAATGACATAGCCGTCGGTGCAGACCAGGTCGTTCAGCTTGATCAGCAAGGCCGCCCGTTTGGTGGCGTCGAGTTCGAATTCGGCGGCCTTGAAGGTCTTGTCGAATTCCTCGCTCTGCCAGCGCGTCAGGTTCAGGCCCAGCCATTTGTTGGCCTTGGACGAAAGCTCCCAACTGACGAAGCGCTGCAAATGGCGTTGCGGGTCGGGGCGGCCCTGGTAGACCTGGTACATCTGCAGGTCGGCGTAGAACTTGCCGTAGGTGTCGCTGTTGGCCACATCGGACGAGAAGAACACGCTGGCCACGACCTGCTTCAATTCGATGTCGATGCCGGCCTTCTGCGCCGCCTGCTTGATGATCTGCTGCACCTTCTGGCGCGGCGCGTTGATGCTGGTCTGGAACAGGAACTTCAGCTTCTTGCCGTTCTTTTCACGCACGCCATCGGCACCGCGTTTGTAGCCCGCGCCGTCCAGCAAGGCATTCGCCTTGTCGACATTGAATTCGAACTTCAAATTCGGGCTGCGGTAACGCAGAGGGTTGTTGATCCAGTTCGGCGTGGCCACGCCGCCGCGGCCGAAGATGAAGTCCTGCACGCCCTTGCGGTCGATCAGCAGGCCCATGGCCTGGCGCAGCACCGGGTCGCTGAACTGCGGGTGGCGCGTCTTGGGGTTGGCGCGCTCGCCGTCGACTTCGCTGTTGGGGTCGCTGAAATTCAGGTGCAGGCCTTCGGTGGCGCCGCCGGGTGAAAACTCGACCCGGCCCTTGCCACCGGCTTCGAGCCGCTTCAGGATTTCGTCTTCGACCAGCAGGTTCCAGGCGAAGTCGTATTCACCCGTTTGCAGCACGGCGCGCGCGGCGCTGACGGCGTCGCCGCCGCCCTTGATTTCGATGCTGTCGAAATAGGGTCGATTCGGCAGGTGGTAGCCCGGGTACAGCGCGCCGCGCAGCATGTCGCCGGGTTTGAATTCGACAAATTTGTACGGGCCGGTGCCCACCGGCTTCAGGTTGGCCGGTGCCTCGCGCGACTTGCCGCCGCCGAAAGCGCTGAAGATGTGTTTGGGGATCAGGCGCACCAGGCTGTAGCCGCCGGGCCAGAAGGGCTGCGGTTTGTCGAACACCACGCGCACGGTCAACGCGTCCACCTTCTCGATCTTCAGGCCCTCGTACTGCCCGATGGTCACGGCCGCAGCGGCCGGGTCGGTGGCGTATTGGTAGTTGAAGACCACGTCGTCGGCGGTGAAAGGCGCGCCGTCGTGCCAGGTCACGCCCTTCTTCAATTTCCAGGTGACGGTCTTGCCGTCGGCGCTGAGGCCGCCATTGGCGCGGCTGGGTATTTCGGCAGCCAGCACGGGTATCAAGTTGGCTTCAGCGTCCCAGCGGGCCAGCGGCTCGTAGAAGACGCGGCTACCTTCTTCGTCCTTCACGCCAGTGGCGAAGTGCGGGTTCAGCAGCGTGGGGCCTTGCCACAGCAGCAACTTCAAAGGGCCGCCGCCACCGCGTTTGGTCGGCTTGTAATTGAAGCTTTGGGCCTGGGTTTGTGCCTGGGCTTGTGCATGAACCACGCCCGCTTCCATCAGCATGAAACCGGCCATGGGCCCACTCAGGCCCAGGCCCAGCATGCGCTGCACGAAACTGCGGCGCGGCAGTTGGCCGCGGCGCACGGCTTCGATGGCCGCCTGGATGTCGTGTGCTTGCATCAGCCGGTCTTTCATGTGTCGCGGTACCAGGCGCTCAGCGCCCAATGGATGTTGTCCCAGCCCGAAAGCGGTGCCACCAGTTTATTGGCCACACCCGAAACGCGGGCGCGGTTGACGATCGGAATGATGTAGCCGTCGCTGCTGACCAGGTCGTTGAGCTTGATGATCAGCATCGTCCGTTTGACCGGGTCGAGTTCGCTTTCGACCATCGCAAAAGTCTTGTCGTATTCGGCGCTGCGCCAGCGGCTGGAATTGCGACCCGACCATTTGTTGGCCTTGCTCGCCAGTTCGCTGCTGATGTATTGGTCCATGAAGCGTTCCGGGTCGGGGTCGGTCTGCGTCGTGGTGTACATCTGCATGTCGGCGTAGAACTTCGGGTAGGTGTCCGGGTTGGCCACGTCCGAAGAGAAGAACACGCTGGCCGTCACCGACTTCAATTCCAGATCGATGCCCGCCTTTTGAGCCGCCTGCTTGACGATTTGCTGGGTCTTCTGGCGCGGCGCATTGATGCTGGTCTGGTAGACCACCCTCAACTTCTTGCCGCCTTTCTCACGGATGCCGTCGGCACCCTTTTTCCAGCCCGCAGCGTCCAGCAGCGTAATCGCCTTGTCGATGTTGAATTCGAATTTCAGGTTCGGGCTGCGGTAGCGCTGCGGGTTGTTCAGGAAATTGGGCGTGGCCGTGGCGGCGCGGCCATAGATGAATTCCTGCACGCCCTGGCGGTCGACCAGCAAGGCCATGGCCCGGCGCAACGGCTCTTCAGACCACAGCGGGTGACGCGTCTTGGGGTTGGCTTTTTCGCCGTCCACTTCCACCGTGTTGTCGGCGTAATTGAGCTGGATGAATTCGATGTCACCGCTGGGCACGATGACAGCCTTGCCCTTGCCGCCGGCTTCCAGGCGTTTCAGCACATCGTCTTCCACCTGCAGGTTCCAGGCGTAATCGAATTCGCCGGTTTGCAGCACCGCGCGCGCCGCGCTGACCGCGTCGCCGCCGCCCTTCATTTCGATGCTGTCGAAATACGGTCGGTTGGCCACGTGGTAATTCATGTTGATGGCACCACGCACCATGTCGCCCGGCTTGAAGTCAACGAATTTGTAGGGCCCGGTGCCGACCGGTTTCAAATTCGTTGGCGCTTCACGCGACTTCGCGCCCAGGAAGTCCTTGAACAGGTGCTTGGGGATTTGCTGGCCGAAGGTGCCGACGAAGGCCTGCGCCCAGAAAGGCGTGGGCTTGGGCAGGATCAGCTTGATGGTGTGGCTGTCGATCTTCTCGACCTGGGTGTCCTTGTACAGGCCGATGGACACCGCAGCGGTGCCGGGGTCGGTGGCGAACTGCCAGTTGAAGACGCAGTCGTCGGCGGTGAAAGGCTGGCCGTCATGCCAGGTCACGCCCTTCTTCAGCTTCCAGGTCACGCTCTTGCCGTCGGCAGACAGGCCGCCGTTTTCGCGGGTGGGCACCTCGGCGGCCAGGACGGGGATCAGGTTGCCTTCAGCGTCCCAGCCGGCCAGCGGCTCGTAGAACACGCGGCAGCCTTCCTGGTCTTTGGTGCCGGTGGCGAAGTGCGGGTTCAGCAGCGTGGGGCCTTGCCACCACAAGGTTTTCAGTGCACCGCCGCCGCCGCGCTTGGTGGGCTTGTAGGCCGGGCCGGCCTGCGCGTTGGCCACGCCTGCGTGCATCAGCAACATGCCAGCCATCGGCGCGGCAATGCCCAGGCCGGCCAGCCGCTGGATGAAGCTGCGGCGCGGCAATGCGCCGCTGCGGACTTCTTCGATCAACTGACGCAATTCGATTTCTTGCATGACGATCTGCCTTTTTGCAACGACCATGAAGGCCCCTTCGTGGGCCTGCCGGGTACAAAACCCGGCCTGATGCTATCGGCTCGCCCCGGTGCAGCCATTCGGGTCCGCCCGCACCGCCAAGGTGATACTGGGGGCTGCGCCGCTACGGGGTCAGCAAGGCCCGTGCCGAGCCGGGATCGCTTCGGGGCCGAAGCGCCTGCGCAGCCACCCGCTTTTCCCCTTCACCTGCGCCCAGCACCCTGCGAACGACATGAGCGAAGACACCCACGCCATTGAACTGCAAGCCCCCGACATCACGCCCTACCGCCGCAGCAACACCGGGGTCGATTTCGTTCACCGCTTCGAGTCGGGCCGCCCCGGCCCGCAGGTGATGGTGCAGGCGCTGACCCACGGCAACGAAATCTGCGGTGCCATCGCGTTGAGCTGGTTGTTCAAACTGGGCTTCCAACCGGCCTGTGGCTGCCTGCTGCTGGCCTTCGGCAACGTGGCGGCCTATGCCCGTTTCGACCCGGCCAACCCCTTTCCCTCGCGCTGCGTGGACGAAGACTTCAACCGCGTCTGGGCCGACGCCGAACTGCACGGCCCGCGTGATTCAGTGGAACTGCGTCGGGCCCGCGAACTGCGGCCTTTCGTCGATGCGGCCGACCTGCTGCTGGACATCCACAGCATGAGCGGCCCCTGCCGTCCGCTGATGGTTTGCGGCACGCTGGACAAGAACGCTGCCTACGCCCGCGAACTGGGCATGCCGGGCGATCTGCTGATCGACACCGGCCACCCGGCGGGCCTGCGCATGGTCGAGCGCGGCGGTTTCGGCGACCCGGCTTCGGCCAAGCGCGCGCTGCTCATCGAATGCGGCCAGCACTGGGAGAAGTCGTCGGCCGACGTGGCCATCGATTGCCTGGTGCGCTTCCTGGGCCTGACGGGGCTGGCCGACCGGGCCTGGGTGCAGGCCCACGCGCCGCTGCCGCTGCCGCGCGAACAACGCCTGGTGCGGGTGACCGAGGCCGTGGTGGCGCGCAGCAGCGCCTTCCGTTTCCTGGTGCCGCCGGTGGGTTTTGGCGTGGTCGAAAAGGCCGGCACGCCCATCGCGCAAGACGGCGACCGGGTCTGGGTGGCACCCTATGACCAGACGGTGCTGGTGATGCCCGGCGTGAAGAACCTGAAGGCCGGCGGCACGGCGGTGCGGCTGGGCCGCTTCGAGTAAGGCGCTGGAGAACGTGGAGAACGTGGCCTAGGCGGCCTGCGTGTCCAAGGCGGCCAGCACCGCCGCCGCCGTTTCGGCCGGCCTCTCCATCGGAAACAGGTGCGAACCTTCAATCCAGTGCAGGCGTTCGTGGACCAGCGCCTTGGTCGCGGCCAGGCCGACCTGGCTGCCTTCGTGCGAGCGCGTGCCGCCCAGGTAGCTGACGGGGCACTGCGGCGGGTGGCGCTGCAGCACGCGGCCCAGGTTGTGGGTCAGCGTGTTGTAGATGCGCGTTTCCACGTCACGGTGGAAGGCCAGGCGCACGGCCTCTCGGCTGTCGCCCTCGGGGTCGGGCTCGAAGCCGGCGGCGATGTAGTCGTGCAGCACGCCAGGCTCCCAGCGCGCGAAAGCGTGCTTGGCCGCGAAGTGGGCGTGGGCGGCTTCGGCCGAGGGCCATTGCCAGCGCCGCTTCACCGAAATGCGGCCGGGCGAAAAGCGGCGGATCAGGCCGCCCACCTTCATCACCTGCACGCTGTGGGCTTTCCAGCCGGTCAGCAGCGGTGAGTCGAGCAGCACCACGCTGCGCACCAGGTCGGGCCGTTTGCAGGCCGCCAGCACGCTGAGGTAGCCGCCCAGCGAATGGCCCACCAGGTGCACCGGCTGGCCCGGACTTTCACGGCGCACCCGGTCGACGAGCTGGTCGCGCAGGCGTGGCCAGTTGCTGGTGACGGGGTAGGCCGGGTCGTGGCCGTAACGTTCGACCGCGACGACGCGGTAGCCGGCGGCCTGCCAGGTTTTGATGAGGCTGCGGTAGACGCCGGCTGGAAAGCCATTGGCATGGCTGAAGGCGATGACCGGCAGCGGGCTGGGGCTGGGCACCTTCAGACGATCCGCTCGTTCGGTGCGGTGATCTTGCGCATGGGTTCGTGGCGCTGCAGCGGGCTCATCAAGGGGTGGTTGCTGGCGCTGCCGTCCCAGCACGGGTCGTCGATGCTTTCGAAGACCTCGCGCAGGCGCTGGCCCCAGGTGCTGTGGATCATCTGGAAGTACGGGTTGTGCTCATCGATGCAGACGATCTGGTCGCAGGCAAAACTGCCTTCGCGGTAGACCAGCAGGTCCAGCGGCAGGCCCACGCTGAGGTTCGATTTCAGCGTGCTGTCCATCGACACCAGCGCGCATTTCGCGGCTTCGTCCAGTTCGGTGCGCGGCGTCAGCACGCGGTCCAGTATCGGCTTGCCGTACTTGCTTTCGCCGACCTGGAAGAAGCAGGTCTCGCGCGTGGCCTCGATGAAATTGCCGGCGCTGTAGACCAGGAACAGGCGCATCGCCTCGCCCTTGATCTGGCCGCCAAAGATCATGCTGGCGTTGAAATCAACGCCCGACTTCTTCAGCGCCGGGCCGTCCTGTTCCCACACCCGGCGCACTGCGGCGCCCAGCACGCGGGTGGCGTCGAACATGCTGGTGGCGTTCCAGATCGTCAGGCCGGCTTCGGTGCCGTTGTCGATCTTCTCGACCTGCAGCAGTTCGCGCACGCTCTGGCTGATGCTCAGGTTGCCGGCCGACAGCATCACCATGAAGCGGTCGCCGGCCTTCTCATAAACCATCATCTTGCGGAAGGTGCTGATCGCATCCAGCCCGGCATTCGTGCGGCTGTCGGACAGGAAGACGAGGCCGGCGTTGAGGCGGATGCCGACGCAGTAGGTCATGGCTGGCTTTCTTGGTGGGTTTTCTTCAGGCGGTACAGCGCGTCCAGCGCTTCGCGGGGCGTGAGGCTATCAGGGTCGATGGCGGCCAGCGCGCGTTCCACCGCCGAAGTCTCGGGCACCGCAGCCGCCGGCGGTGGCGCGAAAAGATCGACTTGCGCCTGCCCGCTCTGCGCCTTGGCTTCCAGCGCTTCCAGCGTCGCCCGCGCCTGGCGCACCAGCGCGGCCGGCATGCCGGCCAGCCGCGCCACCTGCACGCCGTAGCTGCGGCTGGCCGGGCCGGGTTCGATCTGGTGCAGGAACACGATGTCGTGCCCGCTTTCCACCGCGCCCACGTGCAGGTTCGTCGCGCCGGCATGCTGGGCCGGGAATTCGGTCAATTCGAAATAGTGCGTGGCGAAGAGCGTGAAGCTGCGGTTCTTGTCGTGCAGGTGGCTGGCGATGGCGCCGGCCAGCGCCAGGCCGTCGAAGGTGCTGGTGCCGCGGCCGATCTCGTCCATCAGCACCAGGCTGTGTTCGGTGGCACCGTGCACGATGGCCGCGCCCTCGGTCATCTCCAGCATGAAGGTGGACTGCGCGTTGGCCAGGTCGTCGGCTGCGCCGATGCGCGTGTGGATGGCGTCGATGGGCCCCAGCCGGCAGGCCGTGGCCGGCACGTACGAGCCCATCGCGGCCAGCAGCACGATCAGCGCCACCTGGCGCATGAAGGTGCTCTTGCCGCCCATGTTGGGGCCGGTGATGATGAGCAGCCGCGTCTTGGCGTCCAGGCGGCAGTGGTTGGGAATGAAGTTGCTGGGCTTTCCAATTTGGCCCGTTTCGGCCAGTCGCGCTTCCACCACCGGGTGGCGGCCGGCTTCGATCTCGATGCACGGGTAGGGCACGAATTCCGGCCGGCACCAGCCCAGCGTGGTGGCGCGTTCAGACAGTGCCGCCAGCGCGTCCAGCCCGGCCAACGCGCGGGCCAGGGCCTGCAACGCGGGCAGGTGCTGCTGCAGTTCGTCCAGCAATTGTTCGTAGAGAAATTTCTCTCGCGACAAGGCGCGTTCCTGCGCCGACAGGGCCTTGTCCTCGAACGTTTTCAGTTCAGGTGTGATGTAGCGTTCGGCGTTCTTCAGCGTCTGCCGGCGCTGGTAGTCCGGCGGCACTTTCGCGACGCCGGAAGCGGTGACCTCGATGTAGAAACCGTGCACCTTGTTGTATTGCACGCGCAGGTTGGCAATGCCGGTGCGGGTGCGTTCGCGGGCTTCCAGGTCGAGCAGGAAGGCGTCGCAGTTGCCGTTGATGGCGCGCAGCTCGTCCAGGTCGGCGTCCACGCCGCTGGCGATGACGCCGCCATCGCGCAGCAGCACGGCCGGCTCGGCAGCGATGGCCTGCAGCACCTGCGCCAGCGCCGGTTCGGGCGAGAGCCCCGCATGCAGGCGCTCCAGCAGTGGCGCACCGTGGGGCGCGCAGGCGCGCAGCGCGGGCAGGGCGGCCAGCGTCAACCGCAGCCCGGCCAGTTCGCGCGGGCGCACCTGGCGCAGCGCCACGCGGGCGGTGCTGCGTTCGACATCGCTGACGCCGCGCAGCGCTTCGCGCAGCGGCGCAAAGCCGCCATCGATGAATGCGGCGATGGCAGCATGGCGTTCGCTGGCCGGTGCGCGGTCGCGCGCCGGGTGCGTCAGCCAGTGGCGCAACAAGCGGCTGCCCATGCCGGTGCGGCAACTGTCCAGCAGGCTCAGCAGCGTGGGGCTGTCTTCGCCGCGCAGCGTCTGCACCAGTTCCAGGTTGCGGTGGGTGGCCGGTGGCAGTTCCAGCAGTTCGCCGCTGCGTTCCACCGTCAGTGTGCGCACATGGGTCAGAGCCTGGCCTTGGGTGTGTTCGGCGTAGCTCAGCAGCGCCGCCGCGGCCGCCTGCGCCACCGGCAGGTCCTGCGCATTGAAGCCGGCCAGGCTGGCCACTTGCAATTGCGCGCACAGCTTGCGCGTGCCCAGTTCGGTGTCGAACTGCCAGGCCGGCCGCGCGGTGCGGGCGGTCGTGGCTTGCTGCACGGCGGCGGGCACCTCACGCCCGTCGTGCAGCACCTCGGCCGGTGCCAGCCGCGCCAGCCAGCTGGGCAGTTCGCGTTCACCGCATTCGGTCAGACCCAGGCTGCCGCTGCTCAGGCCCAGCCAGGCCAAACCGAAAGTCGCGCGGTGTTTGTGGACGGCCAGCAGCAGCGTGTCGGCGCGCTCGGCCATCAGTTCGCTGTCGGTCACGGTGCCCGGCGTGACCACGCGCGTCACCTTGCGTTCGACCGGGCCTTTGGATGTGGCCACGTCACCCACCTGTTCGGCCACCGCCACCGCTTCGCCCAGCTTGATCAAACGCGCCAGGTAGCTTTCCACCGAATGCGCCGGCACGCCGGCCATCACCACCGGTTCACCGGCGCTCTGGCCGCGCTGCGTGAGCGTGATGTCCAGCAGCCGGTTGGCCTTGCGCGCGTCGTCGTAGAACAACTCGTAGAAATCGCCCATCCGGTAGAAGACGAGCGTGTCGGGGAAGTCGGCTTTGATGGCCAGGTACTGGGCCATCATCGGCGTGTGCCCGGCGAGGTCGGTGCGCTTCGCGTTGGCTGGTGAATTGTCTTTTTGCATCAATGACTTGCCGGCATGTCGCAGCGGTCGAGAGGAAGTCGGCCGTCAGGCATATCTGAATTATCGCGGCGCGACTTCTGACTCGATAGCGATTCAACCCACGCCGTTGCCGGCTCCCTGATCACAGGACCACTGCCATCTGCACGGGCGGGAGTTGCCCCACACCTTCACCACGGTTGATGCCTTGTTGGAAGATTTCATCGCTGCCGTGGATGCGGCCAGGAGAACACCATGACGACGCGACGCACGCTCACCATCACCATGACGCCCGACTGGCGTGCAGCCTTGCGGCTATCGGGCAAGGCTGCTCAGGCCGACAGCTACCCAGGCGACACGCTGAACTTCGAAAGCCCGGCCGCGACGTCAAGCGCGTGCACGAAGACGTGCAGGTGCTGACCGAACTGGGCCTGGTCGAACGCGATGACGCTGGTGGCGTCTTGTGCCCATATGCCGATGTGCATATCGAC
>JANMZP010000218.1:0-2858 GCA_031383435.1 Betaproteobacteria bacterium
TTCGGCCCGACGCTGGGCAAGCTGGTCGCCAACCTGAAGGCCGCCGGCTACAAGCCCGAGCAGGTCGACGAGATCTACATCACCCACATGCACCCCGACCACGTCGGTGGCCTGGTGGCCGACGGCCAGCGCGTCTTCACCAACGCCGTGGTGCGAGCCGATGTCCGCGAAGGCGGCTTCTGGCTCAGCCCCGAGAACATGGACAAGGCCCCGGCCGACGCCAAGGGCTTCTTCCAGGGCGCGATGGCCTCGCTGAACCCCTATGGGGCCGCTGGCAAGCTCAAGCCCTTCGACGGTGCCACCGACCTGGTGCCGGGCATCCGCGCCGTGCCCGCCGTGGGCCACACGCCGGGCCACACGATCTATGTGGCTGAAAGCGAAGGCAGCCGCATGGTGTTCTGGGGCGACCTGATGCACGTGGCCGCGGTGCAGTTCGCCATGCCCGGCACCACCATCCAGTTCGACACCGACAGCAAGGCCGCCGCGCCGGCGCGCATGAAGAACTACGCCGATGCCGCCAAGCAGGGCTACTTCGTGGCCGTGGCCCACGTGTCATTTCCCGGCATCGGTCAGTTGCGCGCCGACGGCAAGGGCTACCAGTGGGTGCCGGCCAACTACCAGTCGGCCCCCTGACCGGCTGAACGCGGAAGCCGCCGCGGTGGAGCTGGTTCGCCCGACACCCGAACACCTGGCCAGCTACATCGCGGCCTTGCAGCAGGGCTGGTCGCCCGACACCACGCGCGGTGCCGAAGCTGCGCTGGAAGCGCTGGCGAAGATAGCAGCCGATCCCGCCAGCCCCTTTGCGCTGGTGGATGACCCCGACGCGCTGGGCCCGCCCTGGACAGCACCCGACGGCAGCTTGCGCGACCGCATTCCCGGCCGCGTGCGCTGGATGTGGGACGAAGGCGGCTTCGCCGGCAGCATCAACCTGCGCTGGCTGAAGGGCACCACCGCCCTGCCGCCGCACGTGCTGGGGCACATCGGCTATTCGGTGGTGCCGTGGAAGCGGCAGCGCGGTTACGCGACGCGGGCGCTGGGCCTGCTGCTGCCGCTGGCGCGGGCGGAAGGCCTGGACTTCGTGGACATCACCACCGACCCCGGGAACACGCCGTCGCAGAAAGTCATCCTGGCCAACGGCGGCGTTCTGGTCGAGCGCTTCGACAAAGGCCCGACCTGGGGCCACCAGCCGGGCTTGCGCTTTCGCATCGCGCTCATTGCAGCCTGACCAGCGCCGCCTGATCAGTGCAGCTTGACGCGCGGCTCGGTGCTGCGCGTCAGCCAACGTGAGGCCGTGCCCAGCGTGGTCTTCCACCAGCCGTGCAGCGCCACTTGGTGCATCTTGTAGAGCAACAGGTACATGGTGCGCGCGAACAGGCCTTCCACCCACAGGTTGCCACCCACCAGCGAACCCATCAGGTTGCCCACCGTCGAGTACTCGCCCAGCGACACCAGCGAACCGAAATCGCGGTAGTGCCACGGCTTCAAAGGCTGGCCCTGGATGCGCCGCCGCAGCTGCTTCACCAGGTGGGAGGCCTGCTGGTGCGCCGCCTGGGCGCGCGGCGGCACGGTGCCTTGTTGGCCCAGCCAGGGCGCAGCGGCGCAGTCGCCGGTGGCGAAGACGGCCTCATCGCGCGTGGTCTGCAGCGTGGGGTTGACGACCAGCTGGTTGAGGCGATTGGTCTCCAGCCCGGCCAGTTCATGCAGGAATTCCGGCGCCTTCACGCCGGCGGCCCACACCACCAGTTCGGCCGGCACCACCTCACCGCTGGCCAGCACCACGCCCTCGGCGGTGAGGGCGGTGACCCGCGCCGCAGTGCGCACGCGCACGCCCAGGCCTTCCAGCAGCGCGGTAGCGGAAGCGGCGATGCGTTCGGGCAGCGCCGGCAGGATGCGCGGGCCGGCCTCGATGAGGTTCAGCCGGATGTCACGTTCGGGGTCGATGCGATCCAGGTTGTAGGACACCAGCGTGCGCGTGGCCTTGTGCAGTTCGGCCGCCAGTTCCACGCCCGTGGCCCCGGCGCCGATGATGGCCACCTGCAACTGGCGCGGCTGCAGCGGTGTGTCCTGCATGTGGGCGCGCAGGCAGGCGTTGACCAGGCGGCGGTGGAAGCGCTGGGCCTGCGCCGTCGTCTCCAGCGCAATCGCGTGTTCGGCCACGCCGGGCGTGCCGAAGTCATTCGTGCTGCTGCCCACGGCGATGACCAACGTGTCGTAGCCGCGCGTGTACGCCGGCGTGACGGACACACCTTCTTCGTCCACCACCGGGCCGACGTGAACCAGGCGCTGCGCACGGTTCAGGCCCACCATCTCGCCCACGCGGTAGCGGAAGCCGTGCCAGTGCGACTGCGCCAGGTAGTCGGTGGCGTGCGCATGCAGGTCCATGCTGCCGGCGGCGATCTCGTGCAGGTGCGGCTTCCAGAAATGCGAACGCGCCTTCTCGATCAGCGTGATGTGGGCCAGGCCGTTGCGGCCCAGCGTGTCGCCCAGCCGCGTGGCCAGTTCCAGCCCGCCGGCGCCACCGCCGACGATGACGATGCGGTGCACATCACCAGAAGGGGCGGGTTCGAAGGACGGGTGGGCCATGTTCAGCTTTCCTTCTTGAAGCCGATCAGCTTGGCCACGGCGGCGATCTGTTCGCGCTCGCGGCGCAGCAGCGCGGCGAATTCAGCCGGCATGGCCAGCACGGCGTCCACGCCGCTGGACTCGATGCGGTCCTTGACGCCGACCGCCCGAGACGCCTTGATCAGGCTGCTGGCAATCTGCTCGACGAGTTCCGGCGCCATGCGGGCCGGGCCGAACAGGCCGTACCAGGTGGTGATGGACGCCGTCGGGTAGCCCAGTTCGGTCACCGTGGGCAC
>JANMZP010000251.1:0-23154 GCA_031383435.1 Betaproteobacteria bacterium
GCAGTTCGTGGCCCCTTACGTGGACAGCCTGGACGGCCTGGGCGCAGCGGGCCGGGGGGCGCATTCGCCGGACGAGGATCTGGAGCTCGCGTCGATCGAGCGTGGGGCGGTACGCACGGCCTTGTTGATTTATCGGCTGACCCGCTGAGACGATAGTTTGCCGGGAATGCCCGATCTGCCCGGTGCCCGATACTTCCTTCAGGCATCAGGCAGGGCGACGCAGCGGACAAGAAATCGCTCAGCGAACGCGACATCTGCACCAAGATCATCGTGCCGGCCATCCAGCATGCCGGTTAGGACATCCTGCGCCAGGTGCGTGAGGAGGTCACCTTCACGAAGGGCAGGGTCATCGTGCGCGGCAAGCTGCACACCCGGGTTGAAACGCATCTGACGCTGAATCAGTTCCCGGGCCCAGCTGAACTTTGGACGCGCTACTGCGCCTGGCGCCAGCTGGACGACACCACGGCGCCCAGGCCCAGGTGCCCTGCTGCGACGACGGATCCAGCCGCGTGCCGCGCTACTACCAGGTCAACGCCATCAACCGGACAGTGGAGGCGGTGGCCCGTGGGCAGCGCCGCATCCTGCTGGTGATGGCCACTGGCACCGGCAAGACGACCCCGAAAGCCGCTACCCCGTCATCGCCATCACCAGCAAGTTGATGACCACGGGCGTGGACACACAGACCTGCAAGCTGATCGTGCTGGACCAGCACATCAAGTCGATGACCGAGTTCAAGCAGATCATTGGCCGTGGCACCCGCATCAACGAGGACTACGGCAAGTTCTGGTTCACGATCATGGACTTCAAGGAGGCCACCGAACTGTTTGCAGATCCGGCTTTCGACGGCGACCCGGTGCAGATTTACGAGCCCAAGGGCGACGACTCGCCTGTACCGCCGGATGAGCCGCCTGCCGGGCCGAGTGGCCCCGACGGCCCCACTGGAGGACCTGAAGGTGGCGACGACGGAGGCGGCAGCGATACCGGTGGTGGCGGAGGATGCAGGAAGTACGTCATCGGTTGTCCGTCCGCTTGGTCAGAAACTGCAGCTTCGGACGGCACCGGCCCAGCGTGACGCCCACATGGCCCCTGAGGCCCTGCAGGGTGCCGCTGCCAGGCTCGATGCCTTCGGCGGCTACGCTGCAGCTCCGGACAAAGAAAAAGGACCTAGCGCGTGATGCGCTAAGTCCTTGATGTTCTGGGTGGCCTGGGGCTCTATCGCAAGATGGGCTGACGGGATCCCCAATGCCTGAGGTCGCGGTATCCGACCAGACAAGTTACGGCCGAAGTTACTTCTACGCGCCGCATCCTCTGCAACGAGACCTGCATCACGTGCGCTGAACATAGCCATTCACGTCTTTCACGGCACCAACTTTGAGCAGACGTTCGTCGGCTTCTGTCACCCGCGCAGGTTTCGGCTCAACTCCTCGCACTACCCGGCGCCAGCCACTTCTCCAGCGCCGCGTGCAGCGCTGGCAGCGCGACCGGTTTGGCGATGAGGTCGTTCATGCCGGCGGCCTCGCAGGCCAGGTGGCTCTCGTCGAAGGCGTTGGCGGTCAGCGCGAGGATGGGAACCTTCTGCCAGCCTGGCAGTTGGCGGATCGCGCGCGTGGCCTCCAGGCCGTCCAGCTCGGGCATCTGCATGTCCATCAGCACCAGGTCGTAGTGCTGGCCACGCGCTATCTCCAGTGCCTCCAGGCCGTCGTTGGCGGTGTCCACCACCAGCCCCAGGTCCTGCAGCCAGGCCAGTGCAAGTTCGCGGTTGACCAGGTTGTCCTCCGCCAGCAGGATGCGCGCGCCGGCGTGGGTCTGGCGCAGCCGGGTCTCGGCGTCTGCGGGCGTTGTGGCAGCCGTGTTGCTGCTGGGGCGAGCCGCAGCGGTTGCGGGTTCGCCACGCTGCAGCCTTGCAGTGAACCAGAAGCAACTGCCCGCGCCGGGCGTACTGTCGGCGCCGGCCTCGCCGCCCATCAGCCGTGCCAGGCGCCGCGTGATGGCCAGCCCCAACCCCGTGCCACCGTGCTGGCGCGTGATGGAGGTGTCGCCCTGCTCGAAGTCCTGGAATAGCCGTGCCAGCCGTTCGGGGGCAATGCCGGGGCCGCTGTCCTGCACCTCGAAGCGCAGCAGCAAGCTCGCGTCGGCTTGCTCGAGCACGCGCACGCGCAGCACGACGCTGCCGCGTTCGGTGAACTTGATGGCGTTCCCTGCGTAGTTGAGCAGCGCCTGACGCAGCCGCGTGGCGTCGCCGCGCAGCCAGCGCGGTGAATCGCCCGCATCGACCGCCAGCGCCAGCCCCTTGGCGCGAGCCGACTCGCCGACGATGGAGGCGACGTGGTCGAGTACGGCCGAGAGTTCGAAGTCGCGGTGTTCCAGCTCCACCCGCCCGGCCTCGATCTTGGACAGGTCGAGCACGTCGTTGATGATGCCCATCAGGTGCTGGCTGGCCGCGGCGATCTTGTCCAGCCGCTCGGCCTGCTCGGGTGTCGGCGCGGCGCGCCGCAGCAGTGCGCTCAGGCCCATGATGGCGTTCATCGGCGTGCGGATCTCGTGGCTCATGTTGGCCAGGAAGGCGCTCTTGGCCTGGTTGGCAGACTCGGCTTGGCGGCGTGCCGCCACCAGCTCCGCAGTGCGCTGCGCCACCAGCTCTTCCAGGTGGTGGCGGTGGCGCTCCAGTTCGTCCTCAGTGCGCTTGCGCTCGGTGATGTCGACATGCAGCTGAAGGAAGTTGGTGATGCGGCCGTCGCTCTGGCGCAAAGGAATCGCCAGCAGCAGCGCTGTGTACTCGCTGCCGTCGAGGCGCCGGTTGACCAGTTCGCCGCGCCAAGTCTGGCCAAGGCGCAGCGTAGCCCACAGACCGGCAATCTCCTGTTCGGAATGGTTGCTGGAGCCCAGGAAGCTCGGGTGGCGGCCCAGCACGTCTTTGTCGCGGTAGCCGGTGATGCGTTCGAAGGCATGGTTGACGTATTCGATGCGCCCGTCGCAGTCGGTGATCAGGATGCTTTGCGTGCTTTGCTCCACCGCCAGCGACAACTTTCGGAGCTGCGCCTCGGCCGCCTTGCGCGCCGTCACGTCGCGCATCACGGTGTAGAGCGCGGGCGCACCGTCGTAGTCGATCGAGGTGCCCTGCACCTCGGCGTCGCAGTCCGTGCCGTCCAGCCGCAGCAGCCGCACCTCGGTCATCGGAGCGACAGCGATATCGGCGCTGATGCAGCCCACCCGCTCCAGCTGTTGCGGCTGACTGTCGGGATGGATCAGGGCAGTGATCGGCAGACCTACCAGGTCGGTCAACGCGGTCGCGCCGAACAGCCGCAGCGCAGCGGGGTTGGCGTAGACGATGTGGCCATCGCGGTGCACCACACTGGCCTCTGGCGTCCACTCCACCAGGGTGCGAAAGCGCTCATTGCTGTCGCGCAGGGCCTGCTCCGCCAGACGGCGTTCGGTCACGTCGCGGGTCACACCCAACATACTGGTGACGCGGCCGGCGGCATCGCGCATCGGCGCAGCGTGTGTTTCGAGCCAGCGCCGGGTGCCACGGCGACCCTCGATCTCGAACTCCAGCAATTCGCGCGCGCCGGCCATCACGCGCCGGTGCAGCGCAGCGAATGCGGCACGGTGGTCGGGCACCACGAAGTTCATGAGCCCATGGGCCACCGCCTCGGCCACGCTGTCGGCTTCAAGCATCACCAGCCCGGCCGGATTCATCTCCAGCAAATCGCCAGTGGGCCCAATCACCTTGACACACTCGGGCTCCGACTCGAAGACCGTGCGCAGTCGCAGTTCGCTCTCACGAAGCTTGGCTTCGGCCTGGTGGCGGTATAGCGCCATCTCCAGCACGGTGTGCAGTTCGCGTTCGGAAAACGGCTTGAGGATGTAGCCGAAGGGGTCGGTCTGCTTGGCGCGATTCAGCGCGTCATCGCCGCCGAAGGCCGTCAAGAACACCACTGGCAGCGCGAGCCGGCTGCGGATCTGCTCGGCCGCAGCGATGCCGTCCATTGCGCCGGCCAGTTGCATATCCATCAGTACCAGGTCGGGTTGCAGCGACTCGGCCATGCTGATGGCCTGTTCGCCGCGAGTCGCGTGGCCCACGGGTTCATAGCCCAGATCGACCAGTTGCAAGCGGATGTCGCGAGCAACGATGAGCTCGTCTTCGATCACCAGGATGCGCGCTCCGTTCACGATGGGATACCTGCTCTCCGGGACACGGAAGTTCTGAAATTTACGCCCTGTGGCGATTGGGCAAAAGCCGAACAGAAGGCGCAAAGGGGGTCTTGCCTCATCTCGAGTCTCCGCCCGCCTGCGCGCCGACCGGCTCGAACGTCACGCTGAACACTGCGGCGGGCGCCGGCCCGATATCAAGGTGGCCGCCCAGCTGGTCGGTCAGGTCGGCCACCAACTGCAGGCCCAGTGACCGGCCGCGCCGGGCTTCGAAGTCCGCCGGCAGGCCCGCGCCGCTGTCGCTCACGCGCAGCTGCAGTGCGCCGCCGCCCAGCGCTTGCAGGGCCACCCGAATCTCGCCACCGCGCCCGTCCCGGAAGCCGTGCTTCAGGCTGTTGGAGATCAGCTCGTTGACGAGCAACCCGCAAGGCAGCGCCTGGTCGAGATCGAGCTGAATGCTGGCCAGGTCGAGCTGCAGGCGCACCGCGCCCGCCTGCGCCTGCAAGGCGCGTATGGCCTGCGTGGCCACCTGACGCAGGTAGTCGCCCAGGTCGACGCCGGCAAAGTGGCCCGAGCGGTAGATCGACTCGTGCAACAGCGCCATCGCCTGAATCCGGGCACGCATGTCGCGCAGCACCGTTGCGGTTTCGGGCATCACGCTGCGGCCGGTCTCCAGCCGCAGCAGGCTGTGCACGATCTGCAGGTTGTTCTTGACCCGGTGGTGCACTTCCTTGAGCAGAGCGCCCTGTTCGGCCAGCGAGCGGCGCAGGGCGGCTTCGCCGTGCCGCCGGTCGGTGACATCGCGCGACAGCACGATGAAGCGCGGCCCTTCATCGCCCACCGCGGATTTGCGCGCCACCGACAACTCGAACCAATGCCGTCCCTGCGGCAGATCGAGTGCCATTTGGCGGCCGCCGGAGAAACCGCTGGCGCTGGCCTCGTTCAACGCCGCCATGCATTCGGCAGCCGCTTCGGCGGGAAACACCTCGCTCACAAGCCGGCCGAGGAGGACTTCGGGCGGCGCCGCCAGCTGGTCGGCGCGCAGCGAGTGGTAGTCGTAGTACCTGCCGTCAAGACCGATCTCGAACATCAAATCGGGCAGCGCGTCCAGCGTGGCCTGCAAGCGCGCCTGGCTCTGGCCCAGCGCCCGCTCCAGCGCTTTGCGCTGGCTGATGTCTTCGACGTGGGCGACGAAGTACTGCGGCCTGCCGGCAACGTCGCGCACCACAGCCATCGTCAAGTTCGCCCACACCGGCCGACCCTCGGCATGCAGGTAGCGCTTTTCGAGTTGGAAGTAATCGGCGCTGCCTTCGAGCAGCGTTTGCACCTGCATCAATTCGGTGGCCAGATCATCAGGGTGGGTGATCTGCTCGAAGCCCATCTGCAGCAGGGCTCGTGCGGGGTAGCCGACGATGTCGCACAGGCGCTGGTTGACCTCCAGGAAACGACCTTCGATGGCCTTGAGTGACATGCCGATGCCGGCCGAACTGAACGACGCCCGAAAGCGCGCCTCGCCGGCGCGTTGCGCTGCTTCGGCCTGCTGCTGGTCTTCGAGCGCGCTGAGCAGCACCTGCCGTGACTGCTCGGTCTCGTGCAGGCGGCGCGAGGTGTCGGCCTGGGCCTGCCGCAGGGCACGCTCGGTCAGCTTGCGCGCCGTGACATCCCGGAAGATCACCACCGTGCCGAGCTGAACGCCGTCGACCAGCTGCGCTCGCTCGTGCCGCTCGAGCACGCGACCGTCGGCCATTTCGATCTCGTCCAGGGCGCGCGGCCCGCCGGGCAGCACATGGGCTGGCGCGGACTTTGAAGCCACAGGCCGGCAGGCCTGCTGCGCGACATGCGCCTGCACCTCCGCCCAGCGCGCGCGCGCCACCATCTCTGGCGGCAGCGCCAGAATCGCCACCGCCTGCGGGTTGATGGCGGTGATGGCCCCGTCGTTGTCCACAGCGACGAGGCCGTCGCTCATGGCTCCGAGAACCGCCGTGAGCAGGGCCACCGTCTGCGCCTTCTCTTGTTGGGCGCGCCTTTGCAGCGCCAGGATGCTGGCCGAAGTGTGCAGCGCGGCCTCGTGCATCGCGCCGGTGTCGTCGCTGGGGTCGGTGGCGTGCAACTCGGTCATGGTGCGCAGGGGGCGGGTAGTGGAGGCGAAGGCCGGCTCAGCGACCCAGCACGGCCGAGGCCAGCGCCGTGCCCTCGACGCGGGCCGCGATCTTGGCGAATGCCGTGTCTCGGCTGGTCGAGGTGTCGTCGCAGAACGGGCAGTAGCCGCAGTCGTCGGTGGTGCCCAATTGCTCGGGCCGGATGTAGCGAGCCGCTTCGAGCACGCGGTCGCGCACCTGCTGCGGTGTCTCGATGCGCGGGTCCAGCACGTCGATCACGCCGACATAGGCGCGCTGACCGGGCTTGAGAAGGCGGCCGATCAGCTGCAGCACGCGCGGCCGGTCGGGTTCGTGCGCCAGCTTGATGAAGAAGCGGCCAGCGTTGAGCTCGAACAGGCTGGGCAGCAGCGCGGCGTAGTCGACGTCGGCACTGTGCGTCGAGTCGCGGTCGCCGCCCGGGCAGGTGTGGATGCCGATGCGCTGGCGCTCGCTGTCGCTGAAGCGGTCGAGCGCCAGGTTGTTGAGCTCGATGAAGCGGCTCAGCAGGCCGCCGCTGGGGTCGATCTTGCAGGCCAGCCGGCCCTCGGTGAAGTCGACCTGCACGGTGTGCGCGCCGAGCTCCAGGCAGCCACGCAGTTCGCTTTCGTGCTCGGCCAGCAGGTCGGTGATGAAGGCCTCGCGCGGGTAGTCGGGCAGCGCCACCGCCGGGTAGAACAGGCTCAGCGCCGATGGCGAGATCACCGCCTGCTTCAGCGGCAGCGTGGTGTGCTGCCTCGCACGCGCCAGGAAGTGATCGCCGCGCTGGCGGTAGCGAAAGGGGCCGGCCGTCAACCGCGGCCACTGCCGGGTATGGCTGACGAAGCGCAGTTTGAAACCATCGGGCGCGAAGTTCGGCAGCCCGTGCACCGCGTAGTCGGCGAAGTTGTGGTTCTTGCGCTGCTCGCCGTCGCACACCACCGGCGAGCCGGTTGCTTCGAAACGGCGCAGCGTGTCGCGCACCGCCTCGTCGCAAAGTGCGTCGAGCGCAGCCGGGTCAAGCCGACCGGCATCGGCATCGCGGATCGCCTGCACCAGCGCCGGGGGGCGCGGGATGCTGCCGGTGGGTTCGGTCGGTAGGGTATTGAATGGGGTCATGGGCTGGGGTTGGGGCCGGGATCAGCGGACGGGGTTTCCGCACTCGGGTAGCGCGCGGGCTGGCCGGCAGCGGCCAGGAGCGCGTTGACCTCGCCCTTGACCTCCAGCGTGCGCAGTTCGCGGCCCAGCATCGCGGCGTGCCAGCGGCGCAGCTCGGCCAATTGATCCAGCAGCGTCTGCTCGGCCCGCTTGCGCGCCGTGATGTCCTCGACCACCGAGACGAAGTGCAGCGGCGCGCCGGCCGTGTCGCGCACCAGCGAGACCGTCAGGTTGACCCAGACCTGGCTGCCGTCCGGGAGCAGGTAGCGCTTTTCCATCGCGTAGGTGGCGATCTCGCCAGCCTGAAGCCGCCGCACCTGGTCGACGTCGCTGGCCAAGTCGTCGGGGTGGGTGATGTGCTGGAAACTGCAGGCCTGCAAAGCGGCCCGACTGCGGCCGGTGATGTCGGCAAACCGCTGGTTGACGAGCGCAAAGCTGCCGTCCAGGGTGACGTGAGCCACGCCCACCGCGGCCTGCTCGAAGAGGCCGCGAAAACGCGCTTCGCCGGCCTGCAGGCGTTGCAGCAACTGTTGTCGCTCGGTGATGTCGATGCGGGTGCCCATCAGGTGCGTGGGCTTGCCCGCGGCGTCGCGCGCCGTCACCCGGCCGGCCACCTCAACCCAGCGCAGGGAACCGTCGGCATGCTGCATGCGTGCTTCGTAGCCATAGGTCACATCAACGCGGTCCAGCACGGCCTGGATGCGTGCTGCCACCATGGCCCGATCGTCGGGGTGCACGGTGTCCAGCGCTCGGGCGCGATCGCCCGGCCCGTACTCGGGGGACAGGCCCAGCATCGTGTACCAGGTCGGGCTGGCCTGCCAGCGGTCGTGCTCGATGTCCCAGTCCCAAACGCCGATGGTGGCGACCTCCGTGGCCAGCGTCAGCCGCTCGGCTGTCTCGCGCGCCAGGGCGGCAACCAGCAGGCGCTGGCGCCAGGCGCGCTCCAGCGCGACGAACAGCAGGCCAACCACGGCGGCGGCCGCCGCCCAGATCGATCCGACGACCCATGCCTGCTGGCGCCACGGCGCCAGCACGGTGTCGGCGCTGCGGGCCACCAGGACCAACAAGTCTGGTTGCTCGGCCAAACTGCGGTAGGCGGTCAGACGCTGTTGGCCGTCGACCGGGCTCGGGCCGCTGTAGCGGCCGATGGCAGGCGCAAGAGCCGCCAGGCTTTGCAGTTTCGGGATCGCCAGGCGCCGGTTCATGGCCGACTCTAGGAAGGGGCTGCGTATCAGCAGCATGCCATCCCGGCGCAGCAGCGCCACCACGCTCTCAGGCCCCAAGTCCAATGCGTTCCACAGACCGTCGAAGTAGGGTGGGTCCAGCCCGGCCACCACCACGCCCGCAAACGCCCCGCTGGCACTGCGCAGCGGCCGCGCGGCGCTGATCAACCACTTGCCGGTGGTGCGGCTGCGCACCGGGCTACCGAGATGAAAGCCAGCCTGCGGGTCGCGCAGATAGGCCTGGAAAAATTCTCGGTCGGCGAGCTGCATCCCGACCGCACTGGCATCAGGCGCATGGCGTACCCGACCCTGCGCGTCGAGCACCCAGATCGAACGCACGAAGGGCAGCGCCGCGGCCTGCTCGCGCAACAGCGCGCGCACTCGGGTCTCGTTCGAGCCCCCGGCCGCTTCGAGCAGCGCCAGGCCCTGCGCCGCCAGCTGCAGCCGCTGGTCGACGGCTTGCACCGCGCTGGCCGCCTGGGCCTCGACCACGCGCGCCAGCGACTCGTTGAGGCGCTGGCCTGAATCGAGTGCCTGCGTCCGTTGCTGGCCTAGCCACAACACCACCAACAGCCCCGACAGCAGCACCAGGCCGATCGCCAGGGCCAGCAGTTGGCGTCGCAGCTTGCGCACTTCGGGCAGCATGGAAGCCAGCGTGGTGCCGTCGGGCATCACGGAGTCGCTCCGGCCGGCGCGGCCACCCTGCTCACGTTTCGTTGCCAGCCAGGCCGTGCCGGATCGCATAGC
This sequence comes from Betaproteobacteria bacterium, assembly GCA_031383435.1. Lineage (GTDB taxonomy): Bacteria > Pseudomonadota > Gammaproteobacteria > Burkholderiales > Burkholderiaceae_C > Rubrivivax. The sequence continues at coordinate 9,392 of JANMZP010000251.1, forward strand.
GCACCATGCCGGCCACGTCATGCACGCCCAGGCGCTGGCTGATCTGGTAGCGGTGGGCGTCCACCGTCTTGGTGCTGAGCGCCACTTCGCGCGCAATGAGCTTGGTGCTCTTGCCCAACGCCACCAGGCGCAGCACCTCGAGCTGGCGTGGCGACAGTGCATCGCGGGGCGGTGCCCCGTCCGCGCGGTTCAGCGTATCGACCAGGGCGCCCGACGCACTCGGGCTGACGTAGCGCTGCCCGTCGGCCACGGCCAGGATGGCACTGGTCAACTCGGCCGGGCCGGCGTCCTTGACGACGTAGCCGCTGGCCCCGGCGGCGAAGGCACGCATCACGTATTCGGCACTCAGGTGCATCGACAGCATGATGCAGCGCACGCGGCCGCCGAAGTCGGCGCCGATGCGGCGCGCCAGCTCGATGCCGTCTTCGCCGCGCAGCGAAATGTCGAGCAGCGCGACATCGGGCTCCTCCAAGCCGATGGCCTTCAAGGCCTGCTCGCCGGTGTCGCACTCGGCCGTGATCCGCGCTCCGAGGTCGCGCTCGATCAAGGTCCGAACGCCGGCACGGAACAAGGCATGGTCGTCCACCAGCAGCAGCCGCAGGTCAGCGCCCGTGGCTCTCACAGGGCCTCCGAGAGGTCGTCACCGGCCGGCACGCTGGCCTGCACGCGGGTGCCGCTGCCCGGTGCGGACAGGACCGCGAGTTCGCCGCCCAAGAGTTCGACGCGTTCGCGCATGCCGCGCAGTCCCTGCTGCGTCGGCAGTCGCCGTGCTGCGACGTCGAATCCGATGCCTTCGTCGGTGACGCAAAGCACCACGGCGTCGGCCCGCCACTGCAGATCCATGCGCACCGTCTCGGCGCCGGCGTGTTTCAGCGCGTTGGTCAATGCCTGCTGGCTGACGCGAAACAGGCCGACCTGCAGAGGGCCGCCCAGCGTTCGCGGCTCGCCTTCCTCGGTGATGGACACGGTGATGCCGCTGGCGCGCGTCGCCGCCGCGCAGAGCGAGGCCAGGGCAGCGCCCAGACCGAAGTCGGACAGCTCGGTCGGCCGCAGGTCGTTGCAGACCTCGCGCAGGCGACTCAAGGCCAGGTCGACCAGCGGTAGCGCCTCGTCGACTTCCAGCTCGCGGCGCGCCACGGGCAGCTCGCGGTTGGCGGCAGAACCAAGGTGCAGTTTCAGCAGCGAGAGGACCTGACCCAGGTTGTCGTGAAGCTCGCGCGACACGGTGCTCATCTGCTGCTCGTGCTGGGCGGACTGGTTGACCGACAGCTTGCGCAGGTGCGTCTTGGCCTCGTGCAGGCGCCGCCGCAGTTCGACCTCGGCGGTCATGTCGACCGCTGTGATCACAGCGCCGAGAAGGCTGCCGTCCTCACTGTGCAAGGGCGCTGCACCGCAACTGAGTTCGCGCAGCTCACCCTGGTAGGTGCGCACTCGCATGAGGCGGGGCGGCACCGGCTCGCCCTCTTCGATGGCGCGTGCCCCGGGCCAGTCGTGGGTGCCGATCGGCTCGCCGGTGTCGTTCCACCAGCCTTCGATGCGCGCGAACTCGTCGATGCTGATGCGCGGCGCGCCGCCCATCATTGCAGCGCCGTGCCGGTTGGTCCGTTCGATGACGCCGGCAGGTGACAGGATCCACAGCCCGGCGGGCATTTGCTCGACGATGGCCTCGTTGAGCCGGCGCTGGGCTTCGAGGTCGGCCTGCAGGCGGATCCTGGTTCGCGCGGCGTGCGCTTCGGCCAACTCGCGCGCGATCACCATGGGCAGCCTTTCGCTGCGCGACTTCGGCAAAAAGTCGTTGGCGCCAGCCTTGAGCACCTGGATCGCCGCCTCTTCGCCGACCAGGCCCGACATCACCAGCACGGGCAATGTCGGCCAGCGCGCACGCAGTTCGGTCACTGTCGCGACCAGGTCGTAGCCGGGGATGTGGTAGTCGGTGACCACCAGGTCGGGCATGTGCTCGGCAATCGCGTCGAGCACGCGTGCGGGCTCGCGGACCCAATGAACCTCGGTCAGGCCGGGGTATTGCGCCTGCAGCCGCATGCGCAACAGTTCGGCGTCGATCTCGGAGTCGTCGACGATGACCACACGCGCAAGCGGCCGCACCTGTGCGTCGCCGGCATCAACCATGACCGTTGATTCAACCACCGCTCAGAGCCCCCGGCAGGGCCGGGAGGTCGTATTCCGCATGGGCGTCGTCGGGCAGGAAGACATGAAACCGGGCGCCATGCCCGACCTGGGCTTCGGCCCACACCCAACCGCCGAGCCGGTCCACTGCCCGCGCCACGATCGCCAGGCCAATGCCGGTGCCTTCAATGCCGGAGGAACCGCGCAGGCGCTTGAAGGGATCGAACAAGCCGTGCGCTGTCGCTGCATCGAAGCCCATGCCGTTGTCCTGGACCGTGACGACGACGCCACCAGGGCAAGTGCATGCGCTGACCGTGATGGCGGCCCGTGCGGCCTTGCCCGTGTACTTCCACGCGTTGTCGAGCAGGTGCCCGAAGGTCAACCGCAATAACTGCAGGTCGGCATGCAGCGGCGTCGACTGTCGGACCTGGAAGTGCACTTCGCGCTGCGGAAGCTTTCCGCGCAGGCTGGTGATCATCGGGGCGCAGAGATCGGAAAGATCTGCGGGCACGGGGCGCGGCTGCATGCTGCCGATGCGGCTCAGGGACAGCAGGTCTTCGATCGTGTGGTGCATCTGGTCGGCGCTGCGCCGGATCATCTCGAGCATGCGGCTGGCATCGGCGGGCAGCGCGCCTCCGTGCTTTAGCTGCAGTATCTCGGCAAAGCCGCGCACGCCATTCAGCGGGTTCTGCAGGTCATGCGAGACCATGCGGTTGAAGCCTTCCAGGTCGTGCACCGTGCGCTGCAATTCCCGTGTGCGATCCACGACGCGTTGTTCCAGTTCGATGTTCGCCTCTGCGAGACTTTGCTCGGCCCGCTTGCGCTCGGTGATGTCGCGCTCGACCGCAAACCAGTAGTGGTACCAGCCCCGTTCGTCGGCCACGGGGGTGATCGCCATCTCCACCCAGTACGGATCACCGGCCCGTGTGTAGTTGATCAGCTCGACCGTGACGGGCTCCCAGGCGGCCAGTGCACGGCTCAGGCGGGCGACGGCGGCTAGCTCGGTCGCCGGGCCCTGCAGCAGGCGTGCGTCGCGGCCGACCACCTCGGCACGTGCATAGCCGGTGCGCTGCTCGAACGCGCGGTTGACGTAGAGGATCGGATGGTCGCCGGCCGCGTCGCGCTCGGCCGCGGTGACGACGATGACATCGTTGGCCGACTCCAGGCATTCGTAGAGCAGCTTGGTCTCGACCGCCGCCGCGCGCTGGGCCGTGATGTCGGTGACGAACACCATGCGTGCCAGCCGCGCGCCCCAGCAGACATCGGTGGCCTCGATGCTGACGGCGAACTCCTGACCCCCTTTGGCGCGATGGACCCAGTGGCCGCGGTCGTCCACGACCTCGCCACGGGCCCGTGCGTCGAGAAACGCCTCAAGTCGGGCTGCCTCGGCCGGGCGGCGAATGTCGCCCTGGGTCATGGCGAGGAACTCCTGGCGCGAATACCCGTAAGCGCGCTCAGCGGCGGCATTGACCTCCAGAAAGGCGCTGGACGCCACGTCGCAGATCCAGCACGGAATCGGCAGGGTGGCGATGACTTGCCGCAACGCCCGGTCTGGCACATCAGCGGGCGCTGGGGTATCGATGGTCCGCATCTTGAACTCAGTGGCGCGCCAGGGCGCCTTCCAGGAGCGCTGCGTCCAGCAGCTTCAGCTCGCCGGGGATGCGGACCTCGCGCGATCCGGTGTCGAGCACGAGGCAAGGGGTGACGCGCACGAGAGACTGGCGCCCGAGCAGCGGTTGCTCGATCAGTGCCACCACGCGGCGCTGGCGAGCGACTACGTTCAGACGATCCAGGGTCTGTGCGAGCAGGCTCTCGCACTCGGCCGCCGTGCAGTCGAAGTCCGTCACGAACAGCGTGGCTTGCGCGACAGCCAGCGCTGGCGAAGTCGTCATGACTTCAGCTCCGACATGAGCGGTTGTGCCTGGTTGGGACGAGTCCATGGTCACCTCGCTTCAAAGCGTGTCCAGAGTTGGAGGGTTCATCATGCACCATGGTGCGCTGCCACCACGCAGTTTCGGCCCTGCTGCTTGGCCCTGTATAGCCCGCCGTCCGCCCGCGCCAGGAGCGCCGGGCCGGCCTCGCCGGCCGCCAGCGTAGCCACCCCAAAACTCGACGTCACCGGCACCGACAGGCTGAAGTCGTGTGCCGACATGGCACCGCGTAGCCGCTCTGCGCAGATCACAGCCGCGTCCAGATCGGTCCCGGGCAGCAGCAGCACGAACTCCTCGCCGCCCATGCGGGTGGCGATGTCGCACAGGCGCATCGTTTGCAGCAGGACGGTGCCAGTCTCCCTGAGCACGCGGTCGCCGGTGTCGTGGCCCCAGGTGTCGTTGACGCGCTTGAAGTGGTCGATGTCGAGAATGGTCAACGAGAGCGGGTCGCCGTGCCGCCGGCTGCGCTCCACTTCGCGGGCCAGCACCTCGTCCATCATGCGGCGGTTGCCCACGCCGGTGAGCGCGTCGGTGAGCGAGAGATTGAGGATCTCCGCCTCGCGGGCCTCGACCGCTTGCTTGCTGAGTGCCAGGTCCCGGTAGGCCTGGTTCAAGTCGTCGTTGAGGGCCAGCAAGGACACCGACAAGGCCTCGAACTCATTCATGTCGTAGCCCGCCAGCAAGCGGATGCGGTCGCCCTGGCGGATGATCTTTCCGGTGAGGGTCAGCATCGAACCGTCGGCACTCTGCGCGGTGAGCCGGCCGGCGTAGACGACACCTGCCGGGTCGGGCGGCGAAGCCAGGATGCTGTCGACATTCGGGTGCGTGACGAGTTGCCACAACGAAGTCGACTGCCCGGCCGTGATCCGTTGCAGGCCGGCATTGCCATGCAAGAGCTGACCGGCGAGGTCGAACTCGGCGATGACGACCGAGCCGATGGCCTCGAAGGCGCTGCAGAAGTCCGGTTCGCGCATGCCCGCTACCGCCGCCGGTGCATCTGCAAGGCCGCTGCCGCGGCCGTGATGGCGTCGGCGCCCAGCGACTCGGCGCCCGCCCAGGAGGCAAGTTGCGGAAACTGGTTGAACACCAGCCCGCCGACCACGATCCGGGGGCACTGGTCGCCCAGCGTGGCGCGCAGCCCGGCCACGGCCTCGCGCAGGCCTCGCAGATGCTGCGGCAACGACGCCGACAGCCCCACCAGGTGCGGTTGAATGTCGCGGACCTTGGCGATCAAGGCGTCGAGCGAGGTGTCGGCCCCGAGGTTGTGGGTCGTCCAGCCGTCGAGTTCGAAGGCGTCGGCCACCATGCGCAGACCAAGCGTGTGGTGGTTGCGGGCCATGCACGAGAAGAGCGCGCGCAGGCCGTTGTCGGGAGCAGCCACGGCGCGTGCGCGTGCCCGGGCCATCCATGTCTGCGACAGCGCCGTCGCGAGTTGTTCCTGTGCTGCCGACACGCTGTTGTCCTGCCAGAGTCGGCCGACCTCGTACATCGCGGGCTGGATGACGTGAACCGCCACCAGTGGCAGCGAATGCTCGCGCTCGAGTGCGCCCTCGAGCAGTGTTGTCGCGTCCACGCGCCTCCCTTGCAATGCAACTCCGGCATAGGGAATGGCCTCGTCAAGCGGCGCCGGGCAAGGCCGGTCGTAGGTCGGGGCCACGATGCCCTGCTGCAACGCGGCCCTGCCCGCGGCCAGTGCGGCACCAACTGGCGCGCCGTGCTCGCCGAGGCGGCCAACGAAGAACTCGGCAAGGTCGTCCAGCGACTGCTCGATGGAGCGGTGGGGAACGCCGCGGCGGCTCAGCACCTGCACCAGCCAGCCCAGGTAGGCCAGGAAGGGCGAAATCTCGCCGGTCTCCAGCGCCGGCTGCAGGAAGTCGAGGTGGAAGCCCAGGTCTTCGGCGCAGGAGGTGCGGCCCTTGAGGCCGAAGCGCGCGTAGACCTCCGGGAACGCCCGCTCGCTGGCGGCCAGCGCATACGCGATGGCCTCGTCACGCAATGCGCAGAAACGCTCGATGCCGGCCGCGTCGATCTGGAATGGGGTGTCGTTCATGGGGTTGGCGCGTTCATCTGGCTAGTCGGAGATCATCTCCAGCCGCCTGATCTGCACCGAGCCCGCCACCAGCTTGAGCCCTTTCGGGATGCCGGCGTGCGACTCGCGGTAGTCGTGGCTCTTGTGCCAGTGCACGAACGCGGCTTCATCGGTCCACCAGGTCATCAGCCAGAATTCCTCCGGGTTCTCGAGTGGCCGCAGCACCTCCATGCGGCAGAAACCCGGCGCGTGATCGACCACATGGGGCCGGGCCTTGAACGCCAGCTTGACTTCTTCCTCCATGCCGTTGCGCACGACGAAGCGGCTCGAGGCACAGAAGGTCGCAATGGGGTGTGTTCCAACGGGCATGGAGTCAGTCATGGGCGACCTCGGGCTGCAAAGTCGGCTCGGCGTTCAAAGTCTGCGCTTCTCCAGCGCAGATGACTTCGGTGATTTCAGGGTGCAGGCTGGCGATGCGTCGCAGCGTTGCTTCCTGCTGCGACAACAGGCCGCGCTGCACGCGGAGCTGGTCGGCCAGTTCGGCGTTTTCGAGTTGCAGGCGGCGCACGGCCACGCTCTGGCGGATGGCGTCGAAGAGTTCCTCATCGACCCAGGGCTTGACCAGCACGCGTGTCACGGCGGCCTGGTTCACCGCCATCAGCAGGAACGAATACTCCGTGGAGCCCGTCAGCAGGATGCGCCCGGTGTAGGGCTGCAGTTCGCGTACCCGGCGCAGCAGTTCGACGCCGTCCATTTCCGGCATGCGGTAGTCCGAGATGACCACATCCACCGACTCGGTCAGCAGCGTGCCCAGCGCTGCGCTGGCCGAGGTGAACGAACGAATGTGAACGTGGACACCACGCCCGACGCAGACACGGGTCAGCGTGCGCCTCAACGCCGACAGGATGCTGGGCTCGTCGTCCACATGGACGATGGCAATGTCAGACTGGGTCATGAAGTGCGATCTCCAGTTCAAGCTTGATCTCCTGGCGCCGTTCGAGCTGGGCCAGGGCCGCGATCAGGCGCGCGTCCAGGCTGCGGCCCTGCGGGACGAGCAAGGCCCCGCCGACGATCAGGTCGTGCGCCAGCACCATGCCAGGCGCCAGCGCTGCCACCGTGAGGCGCGAGCGAGGATTTGATTGCGCAGCGGCCAGCCAGGCCTCCAGCGCGTCCACCATCAGTGCGTCGTAGCGCGTGCCGCTGCCATTGCGCAACCAGCGCTGGGCGTCGGCATCGCTGAAGCGTCGCGACTCGATGCAGCCGGCTTTCAGCCGTTCGTACTCGCTCACCACCCGCAGCAAGCGCGAGCCGGCAGGAATGGCGTTGCCTTGCAGACCGTCGGGTTCGCCCTTGCCGTCCCAGCGCTCGCCCAAGTGATGCAGCACGCGGCCGGCGCCTACCAGCGACGGCATGGCGACGAGGTACGCCTCCGCGGCCAAGGGCACGGCCTGCAAGCGCCGCTTGTCTTCGCCATTCAGGCTGGTCAGCGGAACGTCAAGCAGACGGTCAGGCAACCCCATTCGGCCCAGATCCTCCAGCAGCGCGGCATGAAACGCTTCCTGCACGGCGTCGGCCGTGAGGCCGACGGTCGGGCCAATGCCCTGCACCAGCGAGGCGGCGGCGCGGCCGCAGCCGCGCGCCAGCCCGGCGCGCTGGTCGAGGAGGTGAGACAGCATTCGCAGGGTGCCCAGGAAGCCGTCGTGGGCGACGTCATGCGACGCCTGCAGTTCGGCATGGGTTCTGGACAGCGCTTGCGTGCGCTCGGCCACTCGCTGTTCGAGCAGCATGGCGTGCTGCTGCAGTTCGTGGTGCTGGCGTGTCACGGTCGCCAGCAACCGGTCGCGTTCGCGTTCGAGCTGCTTGCGTGCCAGGCCATCGCGCAAGGTGCCGAGCAGCGCCTCGTCGTTCCAGGGCTTGCTCACGTAGCGAAAGATCTCGCCCTCGTTGACCGCGGCAATCGTTGAGCCGATGTCGGCGTAGCCGGTGAGCAGGATGCGCACCGCCTCGGGCACCCGCTCGCGTGAGCGGCGCAAGAACTCGGCACCGTTCATCTCGGGCATGCGCATGTCGGAGATGATCAGGTCCACCGCTGTCTGCTCCAGCAGCTTGAGGGCCTCGGCGCCGCCGGGCGCGGTCTGCACCTGGTAGCCATTGGCGCGCAGCATGCGCCGCAACGCCGACACGATGTTGGGTTCGTCGTCCACCACCAGCACGGCGAAGGGTGGCGGGCATGCGCTGTCCAATGTGGCCAGATCAGGCATGCGCATGCTCCGCTTGCCCGGCTGCCGCAGCCGGGTCGGGTTGGCGCCGCGGCAGCGTGACCCGGAAGGTGGTGCCGCGGCCCGGCTCGCTGCTGACGTCGATGCGGCCATGGTGCTTCTGCACGATCGAGTACGACAAGGACAGGCCCAGGCCGGTGCCCTGCCCGACCGGCTTGGTGGTGAAGAAGGGTTCGAAGATACGGTTGCGTACCTCTTCGCTCATACCCTTGCCGGTGTCGGCCACTTCGACCCACACCTGCTCGTCGTCGAAGCCCGAAGCGAGCCGGATGACGCCGCGCGCGGGGATGGCCTGCGCAGCGTTGACCAGCAGGTTCATGAAGACCTGATTGATCTCCGAGGGGCGGCACAGGACTTCGGGCAGCGCCACCAGCTGGCGCTCGATGGCGGCCTTGTACTTGACTTCGTTCTGAACGATGTTGAGCGTGCTCTCAATACCGGCCACGAGGTCAGCCCACTCCCAGTCGTCGCTCGTGTCGACGCGGGAGAAGTCCTTCAGGTCGCGCACGATCTTTGTCACACGGTCCAGGCCGTCGCGGGTCTCGCGCAACAGGTCGGGTAGGTCCTCCGACAGGAACTCCAGGTCGAGCGGTTTGACCGCACCTCCGGTGCCGGCCACCGCCGCGGCAAGCAGGTCGTTGACATAGCCGGATAGGGTGTTGAAGTTGGCATAGACGTAGCCGATCGGGTTGTTGATCTCGTGCGCCACACCGGCCGCGAGCTGGCCGATCGAGGCCATCTTCTCCGACTGCAGCAGTTGCGCCTGCGTGGCTTTGAGTTCGCCGTTGATGGCCAACATATCGGCGTTCAGGCGCGACAATTTGTCGATGCGGCGCTGCTGTTCGCTGCGCATGCCGGCGTTGTCCACCAGCAGGGCCAGCACGGTCACGAAGGTGGCACCGCGCTGCACGTCGTCCTGTGTGAACGCCGCCGAGCCGGCGGGGCGGTTGATGGCCAGCGCGCCGATGCGGCGCGCCTTGATCATCATCGGCCAGCAGATCGACGACGCGGGCACGCCAAGATCGCGCTGCACCGAGCCGGGGCGCGCCCCGGCCATCAGTCGCGGCGTGCCGTCGGCCGCCACCTGGCCCAGCACACCGCTGCCCAGACCGACGCGCGTGCCCAGCACATCGGGCGGCAGGTCCACGCCGGCCATGATGACCAACTGGTCGGGCTGCTCGGTATCGATCACGGCCAGGCTGCCGCTGATGCCGCCCAGGCCATGCACGACGTGCTCCAACATCTGCATCAGCGCACTCGCATCGTCCCCCGAGTGGCAGCTCAGGTGATGGAGCTCGGCGATCAGGAGCGCGGTGTCCTGGTGTTCGTTCATGCCGAGTTCCTCACACGCCGACCACGCTGTACAACGCGGCCACCTCGCGCTGCGAAGCCGCCTGGGCCTCGGCGATGTCGGCCTGGATGTGCGTCAGCGCGGGCATTGCCGACAGGCCGAGTTCACCGTCTCCGACCAGGCTGGCCAGCCAGACCGCCTGAGCGACCGGACCCTGCGGCGCCTGTGGGCCGGGCCGGTGGTGCGATGCGACGGCCTCGACGATGGCCGCCGGCAGGGCCCAGACTTCGGCCAGTTCGGCACCGGCTTCGGCATGGGTCTGGCCGAAACAGTCGTGCTCAGCCTGGCAAAGCTCGGCGCCTGCAAGTGCTTCCATCGGACCGTAGAGCTCGGGTGAGCGCAGGTACAGGTCGAGTCGCCCGAGGTCCTGCAGCACGCCGGCGGTGAAAGCCACCTGGCTTTGCGCATGGCCGTCCAGCAGCCGGCAAGCCAGCACCGCGCCGGCCAGAGCCTTGCGCCACATGGCCTCCACCAGGCTGCGCTTGAGGTCGAGCTGCTGGATCGGCTGTGCGATGGCCGAAGCCATGGCGACACGCCTCACTGTGCCCATGCCCAACACCATGATCGCTTCGCTGACCGTGCCGACCTGCCGCGACAGGCCGTAGAACGGCGAGTTCACCAGTCGCAGAACGGCCACCGTCAGCGCGGGGTCGAGTTCGATCAGTCGCGCCAGTGCCATCAGATCGGGGGCCTCCTGGCTGGCCTGCTGCACGATCCGGCTGGCAACCGTCGACAGCGGTGGAAGACGGCGCCGCATCGTGTTGGCAATGGCCACTTTCATCGGTGATTCTCCAGCAGTGTGAGCACGTGGCCCAGGGTTCGGCTGCCTGCGGTCATGGGCGTGCAGTGCACGGTGTGCACGCGCCCCGCCAGATTCAGCTGCCGGGTCGGGGTGTCGTTGTCCTTCGTAGGATCGAAACCCAGCAGGCTGGCGACGGACTCACCGAGCATGGGCAACGCCGGCGCGAACAACTGCTCGGCGGCGGCGTTGATCATCACGAGGTCGCCTGTCGGGTCGAGGCCGAGCACGGGCACGGCCACCGCAGCGATGGCCGCGTGCATCACGTCGAGCGCCGTCTCGCCATGGCTCATGCGCTCGCCTTGTGCCTGCACGGTTTCACCCAGGCGCCGGTTGGCCTGCTGCAGTGCCTGCTGCAGGCGCCGGTTCTCCGCCCCTAGTTCGTACTCGGCGAAGGCGGTCTCCAGCAAGGCCTGCAACTCTGTGTCGTTCCACGGCTTGGTCAGGAACTTGTAGATCGCACCCTGGTTGATGGCATCGGTGAGCGACTGCAGGTCGGTGTAGCCCGACAACACGATGCGCCGTGTCTGCGGGTACAGGTCTTTGACGCGGCGCAGGAACTCGCTGCCCGTCATCAGCGGCATGCGCTGGTCAGCCAGGACCACGCCCACCGGGTGCAGCGCCAGCACCTCGAAGGCGGCGTCGGGCGTGCTTGCGATGTGGATCTTGAAGCCCGCCGTTCGCAGCGTGCGACGCAGGGCGCGCAGCACGTTCTCTTCATCGTCCAGGATCAACAGGTGGCGCACGGCCGCTGGCGCTTCGGGGCCTGCCCGGCCGGGCTCGTCGAAGCAGGCCGGCGTCGCCAGCAACTGGTCCACCGCCGCCACTTCGAGAGGACGCGCGAACAGATAGCCCTGACCTTCCGCACACTGCAGATCGGTGAAGAAGCGGCGCTGCCCGGGCCGCTCGATGCCTTCGGCCACGCAGCGCAGCCCCAGGCCGCGCGCCAGCTCTACGGTCATGCGTGCGATGGCGGCGTCGGCGCGGCTGTGGGTGACGCCGCGAGTGAACTGCAGGTCGACCTTCAAGGTGTCGACCGGCAGCTTCGCCAGGTAGGCCAGGCTGCTCCAGCCGGTGCCGTAGTCGTCGATCGACACCAGCACGCCGTGGCTGCGCAATTCACGCAAGCGCGTCACGGCGGGTCCATCGGCATCGGCCAAGGACCGCTCTGTGAGTTCGATCTCCAGCTGGCGCGGGTTCAGTCCGTGGCGCTCGAGTTCGTTCAGCGTGAAGTCGACGAAGCGGTCGTCGAGCAGCACCTCGGCGGGCACGTTCACGGCCACGCGCAGAGCGCGGCCGAATAGCGCCTCCCAGCGGACCAGGTTGTCGAGTGCGGCTGCCAGGATCCAGCGAGTGACCTCGACGATTTCCGGCATACGCTCGAGTTGTGCGATGAACTCGCCGGGCATGACCTCACCCAGCGTTGGGTGAGCCCAGCGCAGCAGGGTCTCGAAGCCAGTCAGTTCGCCCGTGGCCAGTTCGACGATGGGCTGGAACACCGGTCGGAACTGCCCGGCAACGAGGGCACCGCGCACGTCGCGCAGGATCTGCCTTGAACGCTGCTCCATGGCATCGCGCTCGCGCTCGGGCCAGCAGATCTGTCGGCCCGCAACCGAGGCCACCCGCTCACAGGCCAGGCCGGCGGCGGCCAGCAGTGCATCGGCGCTAGCGCCATCGCGAACCGGCACCGACAAGCCGGCCCGACAGGCCCAAACCGGACGCAACGACTCCAGCAGGGCCTCGGCAGCCATGCCGGGTGTCTGGTCGTCGCGCACCGGCGTCAGCACCGCGGCTTCATAGCCCCCAGGGAAATACAAGGCCGTGCCTTCCGCGAGCCTGGGCTGCAACAACACGGTCATGGACACACGGAGACGCAAAGGGAGCGGGGCACCACCACCCTCCAAACGGTCGGCGCTGCGCAGCAGCATCAGCACGTGATGACGGCGTCCGGCGGCCTGCTCCTTCAAGGCCACGGCGACGGCTTGCTCGAAGCGATGACGGGCCTGACCCGGGTTTCGCTCGTCCATGGCAAGCGTGACGTGAGCCGACAGCGTCCCATCGGACAAGTCGTGCTGGTAACCCACGTAGTGGGTGATCTTGCCGTCCGCCCGTGCCAGCGGCACCAGTTTCAGCGCGTTCCAGAACGCTGTGCCATCACGGCGCTGGTTGCGCAACACCGTGCTGATGGGTTGCCCGGCTTCGATGGCCTGGCGCACGAGCATGAGGGCGCTTCGGTCCCCATCGGCAGGCTGGAGCAGGCGGCAGTTGCGCCCGAGCACTTCGGCCTGCGCATAGCCGGTGAGCTGGCAGAAAGCATCGTTGACGAAGACTACGGGCTGATCGGGCGCACAGACGTCGACGATGGACACCGCCGCATCGATGGACAACAACGCGTGCAGGGCCAAGCGGTCGATGACGTGATCGCGGGCCGCATCGGGTGCGTGGGGCTCGTGGTGCACAAGAGTGTTCAAGGGGCTGACCTTTGGTACTGATCTAGCTTATCGGCCGGGGGCCCCGCTGCGCCATTCGCTACGCTGCTGACGGGCCATCGGTATGCCTACCCATGGTCCGTGCGCGCGACACGCCGAAAACCTGGCGATAGCGCAATTAGCGGGTCGCCGTCGGCAATCTCCGGCGATCAACTGCGGCGCGGTGGGCCTGCCCTTGAACGTCAGCACGCATGGATTCCCGGCAGTCAGCACAAGAACGGCTTCGCGCACTCGGTGCTGCTCAACGAAATGGCGATGGCGGACTTGCGCAAGCAGATCGGCAAGCACACCGTGCGCGTGTTCACCTATCGCGGCGCGCCGGTGGCCAACGTGAACACCAAAGCCTGGAATGCCGCGCTGCCGCGTGCGGGCATCGAAAACTTCAAATGGCACGACCTGCGCCACACCTTCGCCACCTGGCACCGCCAGGCCGGCACACCCACGCACGAGCTGCAACGGCTGGGCGGCTGGAAGACGGCGGCGATGGTCGACCGCTACGCCCACGTGGCCCCTGAGGCCCTGCAGGGTGCCGCTGCCAGGCTGGATGCCTTCGGCGGCTACGCTGCGGCTACGGACAAAGAAAAAGGACCTAGCGAGTGATGCGCTAAGTCCTTGATGTTCTTGGTGGCTGGGGCTCTATCACAAAACGCCCCAAAATCCGCATGGTTACTGGGTTTCGGCGTTTTGCAGCATCGCAGTTACTGTAAAAGTTACTGTATCACCGCGCCGCTGCCCTCTTGGCACCCAGGCTATGACAAGGT
>JANMZP010000203.1:0-5138 GCA_031383435.1 Betaproteobacteria bacterium
GTGCACTCGGCCTGCCGGCCGAGGACTACACCAACGACAAGACGCTGGAAGACGGTGACCTGCTCTACACCGGCGTGCTGGCGCTGCCGGCCGACTTCTGGGACCGCCATGGCAAGACCATGGAAAGCTGGCAGCAAGGTGGTCACACTTTCTACCGCATCAGCGGGCCGCTGGTGCCGGCGCTGATGATCAACCAGTTCGTCTACCTCGAAGTGCCGGGCGCCGCCGCGCTGTACGCGCGTGTCACCGAGATCACCGGCAAGACCGCAGTGCTGAAGACATTGCGCGACTACACGCACGGCAAGAACGCGGTCTGGGGCGTGACCGCGCGCAACCGCGAGCAGAACTTTGCGCTCAACCTGCTGATGGACGCCGACTGCGACTTCATCACCCTCACCGGCACGGCGGGCACCGGCAAGACGCTGATGACGCTGGCCGCCGCGCTGAGCCAGGTGCTGGACGAGCGCCGCTACACCGAGATCATCGTCACCCGGGTCACGGTGCCGGTGGGCGACGACATCGGCTTCTTGCCCGGCAACGAAGAAGAGAAGATGGGACCCTGGATGGGCGCACTCGACGACAACCTGGAAGTGCTGGCGCGCACCGACGCCAGCGCTGGCGAGTGGGGCCGCGCGGCCACGAATGACCTGGTGCGCAGCAAGATCAAGATCAAGAGCCTGAACTTCATGCGCGGCCGCACTTTCCTGAACAAGTTCGTGCTCATCGACGAAGCGCAGAACCTGACGCCCAAGCAGATGAAGACGCTGATCACGCGCGCCGGGCCGGGCACCAAGATCGTCTGCCTGGGCAACCTGGCGCAGATCGACACGCCCTACCTGACCGAAGGCAGTTCGGGCCTGACCTACGCCGTGGACCGCTTCAAGGGCTGGCCGCACGGCGGCCACCTGACGCTGGCGCGCGGCGAACGGTCACGCCTGGCCGACTACGCCAGCGAGGTGCTGTAGACCGCGGCCATGTGCAGCTTCGAGCCCATGCTGCGTGTTGCGGTCGCCGTGGCCAGCGCCCTCGCGGGTCTGGTGTTGCTCGGGTGCGCCGCCGTGCCGCCCACCACGGGCACACCGCAGGCAGCCGTGCTGCAGCAGTGGGGTGCGCCGACCTCGCGTTACGCCCTGCCCGGCGGCGGCGTGCGCCTGGAATACGCGACCGGCCCCTTCGGCCGCACCACGTGGATGGTGGACCTCGATGCGCAAAGCCGCGTGACGCAGGCCCGTCAGGTGCTCAACGAGGCCGAGTTCCTCGCCGTGCAGACGCAGGTGGCGCAGGGTCTGGACCAGGCGGCGTTGTTGCGCCTGCTGGGCCGCCCCGGCGAACGCCGCCACGGTGGCTGGCCCGGCGGCGAGGTCTGGTCCTGGCGCTACCCGACCAACGACTGCCTGTGGTTCCAGGTCTCGATCAACGGCGCGGGCCGGGTCGGCAATGGCACCTTCGGCACCGACCCGACCTGCAGCGCCCCCGCCGACGGCCACAACTGAGGACCAGGCTGCAGGTTCAAGGCCAGCGGCGCAGTGCCAGCACGGCGTTCAAACCGCCGAAGGCGAAGCTGTTCGACAGCGCGGCGTCCACCTGCCGTTCGCGCGCCACGTTGGGCACCACGTCGAGGTCGCACTCGGGGTCGGCTTCCCGGTAGTTGACGGTCGGCGGCAGCACCCCGTCGCGCAGCGCGCCGATCACCGCCACCAGTTCGATGGCCCCGCCAGCGCCCAGCGCGTGGCCGTGCATGGACTTGGTGGACGACACCGCGAGCTGCCGCGCGTGGCTGCCGAAGACGGCGTGGATGGCACGCGTCTCGGTGCGGTCGTTGGCCATGGTGCCGGTGCCGTGGGCGTTGATGTAGCCGATGTCCTCTGGGGCCAGACCGGCGTGCGCCAAGGCAGCGCGCATGGCGCGCGCCGCACCCCCGGCGTCGGGCATGACGATGTCGGCGGCGTCGGCCGACATGCCGGCCCCGGCAAATTCAGCCAGGACGGTGGCACCGCGGGCCTGCGCGTGTTCCAGCGTTTCCAGCACGAAGACGCCCGCGCCTTCGCCCAGCACCAGGCCCCGTCGGCCTTTGCTGAACGGCCGGCAGGTGTCGTCGGCCATCACGCGCATGGCTTCCCAGGCCTTGACGGTGCCCACGGTGATGCAGGCCTCGACGCCGCCGGCCAGCGCCACGTCAACCACGCCGGTCTGCAACAGCATCAACGCCTGGGCCAGCGCGTGGTGGGCCGATGCACAGGCGCTGGCCACCGCGAAAACCGGGCCGCGCAGGCCCATCTCCAGTGAAATCTGCGAGGCCGGCGCATTGGGCATCACGCGCACGATGGCCATCGGGTGCACACGCGGGTTGCCTTCGCCGTACAGGCGGCGCGCCATGCTGTCTTGCGTGGTGGCGCCGCCGATACCGGTGCCGATGACGACGGCCGCGCGGTCGGCCGCTTCGCCAGCCAGCTTCAGCCCGGCCTGGGCCATGGCTTCGCGCGCGGCCAGCAGCGCGTACTGCGACACCGGGTCGAGCAGCACCAGGCGCTTCTCGTCGAAATGGGCCAGCGGCTCGTAGCCCTTCAGTTGCGCGGCGACCGGCGTGCGCAGGTCGGTGGCGTCCAAGCCGGTCAGCGGGGCGATGCCAGACCGGCCTTCGCGCATGGCCTGCCAGGTGGCCCCGGCGGTCAGGCCCAGCGGGCTGACGCAGCCCTGGCCGGTGATCACGACGCGAGGCAGCATGCGCGGTAAGGCGCGACGCGACAGCGCCTCGGGCGCGGTGCTCAAGCGGCAGTGGCCTTTTCGGCCAGCAGCCGGTCGACACCTTCGACCAGGTCGCGCACCGTGCCGGCGGCGTACTGGTCTTCGCGCTCGGGTACCGAGATGTTGTAGCGGTCCTCGATCTCGAAAAGCACCTGCACCGCGTCCAGCGAATGCACGTCCAGGTCTTTCAAGGTGGCATCGAGCGTGATCCGCGATCGGTCCAGGGAACAGGTCTTGGCAATGATGTCGAAAATGGCTTGTTCGGTGCTGCTCATACGCTGGTGGTTTCCGCTGCGCGGCCACCCTGACCGGCGGCGCTGACGCTAACTGCAGCGGGCATTATCCCGCGCCGCAAAACGAGTCTTGCGGCCCCTGTCTAGGCAGTTGCCACCAGGTCACGGATCTGCTGCAACGCCATCGGGTCTTCCATCGTCGTCACGTCGCCTGCATCACGGCCTTCGCACACCGCCTGGATCACCCGGCGCAGCATCTTGCCCGAGCGCGTCTTGGGCAGCGCCGTGACAAAGCGCACCCGCGCCGGCCGCGCGACGGCACCCAGCTGGCTGTCGACCAGCTTCATGATTTCGCCTTCCAGCTGCAGCGCGCCTTCGGGCGTGTCGGCGCGGCTGGCGTCCTTCAGCACCGCGAAGGCCATCGCCACCTGGCCCTTGAGCTGATCGGCGACACCCACCACGGCCACCTCGGCCACGGCCGGGTGGTTGCTGATGCTTTCCTCGATCTCGCGTGTGCCCAGGCGGTGGCCGGCCACGTTGATGACGTCGTCGGTGCGGCCCAGGATGAAGTAGTAGCCGTCGGCGTCGCGGATGCCCCAGTCGAAGGTGCTGTACAGCTGCCGGTCAGGCTGCTGTTGCCCGTTGACCAGCTTGCCGGGAATGTGGGTCCAGTACGTCTTCACGAAGCGGGCGTCGTCGCGCCAGATGGTCTGCATGCAGCCCGGTGGCAGCGGGCCTTCGATGGCCACCACGCCCTTCTGGTTGGCGCCGGTCAGCTCAGCACCGGTGGCCTCATCGATCAGCTTGACGTCGAAACCGTAGACCGCCTTGCCGGGGCTGCCGAACTTGCTGGGTGCGGGCTCGACACCGTTGCAGAGGGTCAGGATGGGCCAGCCAGTTTCGGTCTGCCAGTAGTTGTCGATGATGGGCCGGCCAATGGCTTCAGAGATCCATTTGGCGGTGGGTTCGTCCAGCGGCTCGCCGGCCAGAAACAGTGCGCGCAGGCTGCTCAGGTCATGGCGCTTCAGCGCCTCGGGGTCCTGCTTCTTCAGCACGCGCACGGCTGTGGGGGCGCTGAACATCACCGTGACCTGGTACTTCTCGACCAGGCTCCACCAGATGGCGGCGTCGGGCCCGTGCATGCCGCGTGTGGGCAAACCTTCGTAGAGGATGGTGGCCATGCCGGCGATCAGCGGGCCGTAGACGATGTAGCTGTGGCCGACGACCCAGCCGATGTCGCTGGTGCTGAAGTAGGTCTCGCCCGCGTTGCCCTGAAAGATGTGCTTCATGCTGGCGGCCAGCGCCACCGCGTAGCCGCCGGTGTCGCGCTGCACGCCCTTGGGCTTGCCGGTGGTGCCGCTGGTGTACAGGGTGTAGCTGGGATGGGTGGCATCCAGCCACACGCAGGGCACCACGGTGTGGGCGTGCTGTTCGCGCCAGAAGGTGTAGTCCTCGTCGCGGCCGGGCTCGCGGGTGTAGGCGGCCAGGCCGCGGTCCACCATCAGCACCTTGGCGGGCTTGTGGGTGGCCAACTTGATGGCCTCATCCAGCAGCGGTTTGTAGGCCAGCACCTTGCCGCTGCGGCTGCCCGCGTCGGCGCTGACGATGACGGTGGGCTGCGCGTCGTCGATGCGGCTGGCTAGGCTGCCGCTCGCGAACCCGCCGAATACCACCGAGTGGATCGCGCCGATGCGCACGCAGGCCAGCATCGCGAACACCGCCTGCGCCACCATCGGCATGTAGATCAGCACCCGGTCCCCCTGCTTCACACCCAGCGACAGCAGGATCGCCGCCATCCGCTGCACTTCGGCATGCAGCTCGCGGTAGGTGTAGGTGTGCTCGGTATCGGTCTCGGTCCGCACTTCGGTAGATATGCAGATCAGCGCCGCCTGCTCGCCCCGCGCCGCCAGGTGCCGATCGACCGCGTTGTGGCAGAGGTTGGTCTGGCCGCCGACAAACCAGCGTGCGAACGGCGGGTGGCTGTGATCGCAGACCTGGTCGAACGGCCGGTGCCAGTCGATCAGTTCGGCCTGTTCGGCCCAGAAAGCATCGCGGTCGGTCAGCGAGCGCTGGTGGAAGTCGGCGTAGCGGGTCATGGTGTGTCTCCAGTGATTCGGGACCGGCTCTGCGGCCGGGCTCACGGCGATCGATCTCAGGCGA
>JANMZP010000001.1:0-8730 GCA_031383435.1 Betaproteobacteria bacterium
TCTCACCAGCCGCTGGCACTTGGACACCTCGCCCGCTGCCGTCTGGCACCTGCTCACCGACATCGACGCCTGGCCGGCCTGGTGGCGCTATGTGCGCCGCGCGCGGCGCATCGAACGCGCGCCGTCCAGCCCGGTGGGTGATGTGGCCGAACTCGATTGGGGCAGCGCCTTGCCCTACGGCATTCGCCTGCGCGTGACGACGGTGGCGGCCGAGGCCCCGCACCGGCTCGAGGGCCACGCGCAGGGCGATTTGAAGGGCATCGGCACCTGGCTGCTCGAGGCCAGCGACGGCGAGGGCGTTGACGTGACCTACCGCTGGGAGGTGGTGCTCGAGCGGCGCTGGATGCGCGCGCTGTCCTTCCTGCTGCGGCCGCTGTTCGAATGGAACCACTTCGTCGTCATGCGCGCTGGTGCGGCGGGCATGGCGCAGCGGCTGGGTTGCCGCCTGTCGCGGCTCACGGAGTGGAGCGGCGGTCGCCGGCCGTAGCGTATCGGCTCAGCGCGCGCCGGCCGCTTCGAGCAAACGCTGCATCGCCGCGTAGCCGCGCTCGCGCGCCAGCGCCAGCGGCGTGCGCCCGCTGCGGTCGGCCAATTGCAGGTTGGCCTTGGCGTCGATCAGCGCCTTCAGCGTGGCCTGGTGGCGTGGGCCGCCGTCGCCGAGCACGATGGCTTCGATCACCGCCGTCCAGTGCAGGTTGTTGACATGGTCGAGCGGGGCTCCCGCGGCGACCAACTGGCGCACCACACCGTCATGGCCCAGATGCGCCGCGGCGATCAGGGCCGTGCCGTCGTAGCGGCTGGTGATGAGCTTGGCGCTGGCGCCCAGGGCCAGCAAGACGCGCAGGGTTTCTTCGTCGTCGGCGACCGCGGCGATGGTCACCGCGTCGTAGCGGTCGTTCTCCAACAAGCCGAGATTGGCGCCGGCCGCCGCCAGGGAGCGGATCGCTTCGCGTTGGCGCGCGAATGTAGCCACGTGCAGCGGCGTACGGCCGTGGCCATCGCGCCCATTCACGTCGGCCCTGCCATCCAGGGCCTGGCGCAGTGCGTCCGCATCGCCACGTTGTGCGGCGGCATGCAGGCCGCGGTAGGCGGCGATGTCGCCGGCGCTCGGCGCCGTCTGGGCCCACGCCACCCCGTGCGCACAAACGAGCAAGACGAAAATGGAGCGGCGAAGCAGGTGCATGTCAATCGGCGCCAGCCGCGTTGACGGCGGCCGTGGCGACAGCATAGTGTGGCGCGTCGCCACCGCGCAAGGCCGCTCATGCTCGTCGCTCTGTTCATCACCATCGCCCTCGTCGCGCTGACGACCGTCATCCACTACGAGGTGCTGGGCGCGCTGAACCACCGCTTGCCCAAGCTCGAGATGCGCAGCCGCACCAAGCTGCTGGTGGTGCTGTTCGCGACCTTCCTGGCCCATTGTCTCGAGATCGCGATCTACGGCGGGGTGCTGTACGCGATGGTCGCCTGGTGGGGCCTCGGCGGCCTATCGGGCGCGACGGAGATTTCGCTGCTGACCTGCATTTTCCTTTCCGCCGAGGCCTACACCAGCATCGGCTTCGGCCCCGTGGTGCCGACCGGCGCCACGCGCCTCTTGTTCGGCGCCGAGGCGCTCAACGGGCTGCTGCTGATCGGCTGGTCGGCCTCTTACGCCTTCATCGCGATGGAGCGCTACTGGGCGCCAGGAAACGCGCGCAGTGTTCACTGACGGCCAGCCCGCGCGCGCCGCGCAGCACGCGCCAGAGCATGCGCGGCGCGAACAGGGCCGCGGGCCGATCGAGCATGTGCACCACGCGCAGGAAGGCGCCGGCCACCGCGGCATCGTGCACCGCCGCGCGATAGACCTGGGCCTCTTAAGCCTTGACCAGGCGCACCGACAGCGAGCGCGTGACGAAGCCGAGACCACGTGCCACCTGGCGGAGCTGGGTTGGGGCCAGGACGACGCCTCCTTCCGCCTGTTTTTCACGACCCGGTTCATCCCCGGCGGCACGCCCGAACAGCACCAGTGGTTCAACGAGATGGAGCGGCTGTCCACTTCGCCAGAAAACGCCGCCGCCTTCATGCGCGAATTCAACACCATCGACGTCACCGGCCTGCTGGCCCAGGTGCAGTGCCCGACCCTGGTCTTGCACTGCAAGAACGATGTGCGTGTGCCTTTCGAGGAAGGCCGGCTGATGGCCACCGGCATCCCCGGTGCGCAGTTCGTGCCCATCGACAGCGGCAACCACCTGTTGCTGGAAACCGAGCCCGGCTGGCCGCAATGGCTGGCCGCCGTGGACGCCTTCTTGCCGCTGGACGCGGCGCGCAGCCTGCCCCTGATCAGTGGCCTGTCCAGCCGCCAGCGCGAGGTGCTGGACCTGCTGGCTCGCGGCCGCGACAACAGCCAGATCGCCGCTGCGCTGGGGCTGTCGGAGAAAACGGTGCGCAACCAGGTCTCGGCCATCTTCGACAGGCTGGGTGTCGAGACGCGCGCGCAAGCCATCGTGGTTGCGCGTGAGGCCGGCATCGGCCTGCGCCTGCCGTCGCGCGAGTGACGCCCCAGACGCAGCGCCGCCGCTACGATGCCGGGCTGGAACAACGCCCTGGAGACCGCCATGACCACCCCCCTCGCCACCCTGGTCAACCACCAATGCCGTCTGGCCGCCCGACCGGTGGGTGCCGTCAAGCTGAGCGACTGGCAGCTCACCGAAGAGCCGGTTGCCGAACTGGCGGATGGCGGTGTGCTGGTCAAGACGCTGTCGCTGTCGCTCGACCCGGCCATGCGCGGCTGGATGAACGAGGGCAAGAGCTACATCCCGCCGGTGGCCATCGGCGAGGTCATGCGCGCGGGCGGCATCGGCGTCGTCGTGGCCTCGAAGAACGCCGCCTTCGCGGTGGGCGACCCCGTCACCGGCGGGCCCGGTGTGCAGGAATACTGGGCCGTGCCGGGCGACCAGGTCAAGAAGAGCGGCATGGCCAAGATCGACCTGCGCGCGGGTTCCGTTACGCAGTGGCTGAACGTGCTGGGCATGCCGGGCATGACCGGCTACTTCGGCCTGATGGACGTGGGCCAGCCGCAAGCCGGTGAGACCGTGGTGGTGTCGGGCGCAGCCGGCGCCGTGGGCCAGACGGTGGGCCAGATCGCCAAGATCAAAGGCTGCCGCGTGGTGGGCATTGCAGGCGGAGCCGCCAAGTGCGAATGGGTGGTCAAGGAACTGGGCTTCGACGCCTGCATCGACTACAAGGCCGGCCCCGCCGCCGTGAAAGACGGCCTGAAAGCGCACTGCCCCCAAGGCGTGGACATCTACTTCGACAACGTCGGCGGCGAGATCCTCGACACCGTGCTCACGCGCATCAACAGACGAGCCCGCATCATCATCTGCGGCGCCATCAGCCAGTACAACAACACCACGGCGGTGCAGGGCCCGAAGAACTACCTGAGCCTGCTGGTGAACCGTGCCCGCATGGAAGGCATCGTGGTCTTCGACTATGCCGACCGCTACCACCTGGCCATTGCCGAGATGGCCGGCTATCTGAAAGACGGACGCATGAAGAGCAAGGAAGACGTGGTGACCGGCGGCATTGCCGCCTTCCCGGCCACGCTGCCCAAGCTGTTCAACGGCGAGAACTTCGGCAAGCTGGTGTTGCAGGTGGCGGCGGGCTGAAGGCGCTGTTGAAGCGGCTGCTGTAGCCGCCTTCTGGGTTGCGGCTCAGGCGCCGCGCAGCAGCAGGCCGGTGCCGCGCTGGATGCCGGCTTCCACCATGTCGCGCAGGGTCTGAACCTTCTCGGCCAGCGGCATGAAAGACCAGGGGTCGGCCTGGGGTTGGCTGTCTCTGGACGCATGGGCGTAGGCAGCCCTGACGTCGTAGGTGGCCACGATGTCGCCCGACTGCGCGTCCATCAGGGTCAGCTTGACCTGCATGTAGGGTGCCAACAGGCCGGTCGAGATGGCACCGGTGCTCAGGTTCCTCATGGTGTACAGCGTGTCGAGGAAAAAGCCGATGCCTTCGACGGTGCCGCGGCCGATGGTGTAGCCGTCGCCCGTGGTGGCGTCCATCGCGCCGCGCGAACGCGTCACCAGCAGCAGGTGGGTGAGCTTGTTCTCGTCGATGGTTTTCACCAGCCAGCCCGGCAATTCGGCATTCACTGCACCGGCGGCCAAGGCGCGCTGCTCGCTCACGGTGAGGGCGTCGGGACCGCGGTACACCTCCACTTTGGCAACGGGCTGTGTGCGCAATATTTCTTCGCGCGCCGCGCGCAAGGCAATCAGGTCGAAGCCGATGCCCTTGAAGTCCAGCGAGTCGCGCGCCGTGCGCTCGATGCGCGAGACGTCTGGCGCATCGGTGGCGGCGGTGACCTGCACGCTGTCGCCCAGCACCGAAAAAATCCCGACCCGCTTCATCGCCGGCACGGGCTTGGCAGCCTGCGCCCAGGCGCCGGGTGCGGCCACCAGCAGCACACCCAACAGCGCCCAGCGACGTGTGGGTCGCGGCCCGGTGACAGCCGCGCGTGTGGGCGCTGTGTCGCTTGCTGCGGCGTGGGCGTCCATCAAGGTTTCAGCAACTCACGTGCGCCGCGTTCCAGGCTGATCTCGGCCTGGTTGCGCAACACGGAAACCTTCTGTTCGCCGGTCAGGAAACTCCAGGGGTCGGACGAGCCTTTGCCTTGCCGGTCGCCAACCAAAACGCCTTCGCGCAACTCGTAGAGGCGCAACACATCGCCCGACTGGGCGTCCATCAGCGTCATCCGGACATGGACGTAAGGTGCCAGCGCACCCGCCGACATCGCGCCGGTGTCGAGGTTGCGGGTTTCGTAGAGCGTGTCGATGTAGTAGCCGATACCCATCGCCGAGCCCCGGCCGATGGACGTGCCGTTGGCCGTGCGCACGTTCACTTCGCCGCGGTTGCGGGTGACCAGGATGATGTGGCTGAGCCGCTTGGCGTCGATGGTCTGCACGATCCAGGCTGGCAGTTCGGCACTGGCAGCGCCCAGGCCTATGGCCCGTTGCTCTTCGGGCGACAGCGGCGTGGGTGCCTTGTAGAGCTCGACCTGCGCATTGGGCTGGGTCTTCTGCAAGACGTCGCGGAAGGCCCGCAGGGCGATGCTGTCGAAGCCTATGCCCTTGGCCTCGAAGCTGTAGCGGTCGCTGCGGTCGATGCGCGTGTCTTTCGGCGCGTCGGTGGACACCGAAACCTGCACGCCGTCGCCCAGTAGGGAAAAGACGCCGACCGCCTTCATGGCGGTCTGGGCCCAGGTGGCGGGCGCGGCGGCGGCCAGCAAAGCGGCCAGCGCCAGCCGGCGCGCGCGCAAGGGCAAGCCGCTTGTATGGGGTGCTTTCATCGTGTAGCTCCGGGGGTGTGCCGGGCCGTCGCCCGGCCGGTCTTTGATACAGCAGTCGGCAGGCATTCCGCCGTCCGCTTCAAGCGGCAACCAGCAAGGGCATTTCGCGCGCCAGTTCTCTTTCGAGCAGACCGCGCAGGCGGGCAATTTTCTCTTCTGAAGTCAGTACGTCCCAGGGGTCAAGCGCGGTCTTGCTTTGCGCGACGGCGTAGGCCCGCGCCGCCGCGCAGGTGCGCTGGCTCAGCACCGCGCCCGTGCGGGCATCGGCCAGGGTCAGCTTGAGGTAAACGTAGGGTGCCAGCAAGCCTCGGCCCGTGGCACCGGACTCGACCATCCGGATATCGGCATGCATGTCGATGTAGTAGCCCAGCCCGCGCAACTTGCCCACGCCCAGGCGTGTGTCCACGAGCGGGATACTGGCATCGGCGCGCTGCTTGGTCACCATCACCAGGTGGGTGGTCCGGTTTTGCTCCAGGGCGTCCACCAAGCTGCCGGGCAGTGCCACGCTCTTGCCGTCGATCAGGCGGTCGGCCTGCTCGTGCAAGGGCGATGGCGCCACGCCCAGCAGGGCTGCAGGGGTACTGCCTGTGTTTTCCAGCGCCTTGCCGACGGCAGCCAGCGCGAACTGGTCCATCGCACCCTTGGCGTCCAGCACCACGCGCTGGCGGTTGGCGTCCAGCAAGGTGCCGGTGACAGGGCCGGCGTAGACCACGGTCAGCCGGTCACCGACCAGCGACAGCACCGCGTAACGCCGCGCCACTTGCGCGCGCGCCGGCAGCGGACTGAAGCCGCTGGTGACGGCCGCCGCAGCGGCCGCCTGGATCAGCCGCCGTCGTGCGCTGCGGCCTGTATCGCTGTCTGCATCTTTGTGCATGGTTCTCCCTGAAAACGCACCCAGGCCCGGTGCTTCCTGACAGTCTAAAAGTGAATCCCCCGCATCAACTGCTGCATGGCCATGGCCTCGGCGCTGAGCTGCGGCTTGGCGGTCTTGTCGCCCGGCTTGGCGCCGTCCTTGCCACCTTTCGCGGCTGACGAATCGGGGAACATGCGGAAGCTGGTGTTCATGCCGATCTGCGCCACGCGCGGCATCAGCGCGTGCAGCACCTGGCCGGTGATGCCCAGGCGCGTGGCAATGCGCACCGGCTTGCTGATGCAGGCCTGCGCGATCATGTCGGCGGCTTCTTCAGGGGCCAGCGTGGGCACGTTCTTGTAGATCTGGGTGGGCGCAATCATCGGCGTGCGCACCAGCGGCATGTTGATGGTGGTGAAGCTCACGCCCTGGTCGGCGAATTCGGAACTGGCGCAGCGCGTCCAGGCGTCCAGCGCGGCCTTGCTGGCGACATAGGCTGAAAAGCGCGGTGCGTTGGTCAGCACGCCGATGCTGCTGATGTTGACGATGTGGCCCTTCTTCTGGGCCACCATGCCCGGCAGAAAACCCATGGTCACGCGCAGGCAGCCGAAGTAGTTCAGCTGCATGGTGCGTTCGTAATCGTGGAAGCGGTCGTAGCTGCTTTCGATGGCGCGGCGGATGCTGCGCCCGGCGTTGTTGATCAGGAAATCCACGCCACCGTGGTTGGCGATGACCAGCTGGTTGAAACGATCGCAGTCGGCCATGTCGGCGATGTCGGCGGCGTAGGCGACGAAGGCATAGCCCTTGGCCTTGGCCTCGGCGCAGGCTTCGTCCAGCTTGTCCTGGTCGCGGCCGCAGATGACGGTGGTGGCGCCGGCCTCGGCGAACTTGTGGGCCGCCGCCAGGCCGATGCCCGACGAGCCGCCCGTCACCAGCACCACCTTGCCGCCGACGGTGCCCTTCAGGCTGCGGTCGATGAACAGGTCGGGGTCGAGGTGGCGTTCCCAGTAGTCCCACAAGACCCAGGCGTAGTCCTTCAGGTTGGGGCAGGCGATGCCGCTGCCCTTCAAGACGGCGTCCAGCTCGCGGCTGTCGTAGCGCGTGGGGAAGTTGATGAAGGTGAACATGTCGTCGGGCAGACCCAGGTCCTTCATCACCGCCGCGCGGATGCGCCGCACCGGGGCCAGCGCCATCATTCCTTTCTTGACGCTTTTCGGGATGAAGCCCAGCAAGGCGGCGTTGACGAAGACGTTCATCTTGGGCGCGTGCGCGGCACGGCTGAAGATGTCCAGCACGTCGCCCACGCGGTAGCCCTCGGGATCGACCAGATGGAAGCACTTGCCTTTCAATTCGGTCTTGGCGTGGCTGATGTGGCTGATGTGGTCGATGCAGCGCACCACGAAATCCACCGGCACGATGTTGATGCGGCCGCCTTCGATGCCCATGCTGGGCATCCAGGGCGGCAGGATCTGGCGCATGCGCTGGATCAGTTTGAAGAAGTAGTAGGGGCCGTCGATCTTGTCCATCTCGCCGGTCTGGCTGTCGCCGACGACCAGGGCCGGGCGGTACACCGTCCACGGCACCTTGCACTCCTGGCGCACGATTTTTTCGCTCTCGTGCTTGGTCATGAAGTAGGGGTGATCCAGCCCCTCGGCTTCGCTGAACATGTCCTCGCGGAACACGCCTTCGTACAGGCCCGCCGCGGCGATGCTGCTGACGTGGTGGACATGGCCGGCATCGACCGCCTTGGCGAATTCCACCAGGTTGCGCGTGCCTTCGATGTTGACCTGGACCTGGCTGTCTTCGTCGGCGCTGAGGTCGTAGACGGCGGCCAGGTGGTACACCGCGTCGACCTTGCCTTTCAACGCCTTGATGGCGTCGGCCGTCACACCCAGCTTCTTGGCCGTCAGGTCGCCGCTGACCGGCACCGCGCGCGCTTTGCTCACACCCCAGAAGTCGTACAGCGCCGCGAGCTTGCCTTCGCTGCCTGGCCGGACCAGGAAATGCACCACGGCGCCCTTGCGTGCGAGCAGGGCCTTGACCAGGCGTTTGCCGATGAACCCGGTCGCGCCGGTGACGAAATACTGCATGGCTTGCTCCTGTAGTCGGGGTCGATGTTGGGCGGAGCATAGAGCCGTCTCACTAGAGAATTAGGCTGCCTTCTCCAGGGGGGAACCCTATATTTCCGGCCATCCCAATACCCAACACCGAAGGAGATCACCATGGTCAAGAAGATCAGCAAGACCGCCGACAAGGCTGCCGACAGGACCAGCGCCGCTGGCGCGCAAGCCAGCCAACTGGCGGCTTCGGTGAAGGAATCGGCGCAGCACATCTGGCTGGCCGGCATGGGCGCTTTCAGCAAGGCGCAGGAAGAAGGCACGAAGGTGTTTGAAGCCCTGGTGAAGGAAGGCATGACGCTGCAGAAGAAGACGCAGGGCATCGCCGAAGAGAAGCTGGGCGACGTGGCCGGCAAGATGAGCGCGATGGCCGACACCGTCAGCGCCAAGGCCGGCCAGAACTGGGACAAGCTGGAAGCCATCTTCGAGCAGCGCACCGCCAAGGC
>JANMZP010000017.1:0-18661 GCA_031383435.1 Betaproteobacteria bacterium
GCGGATGTCGGTGTCGATGTTGATCTTGCGCACGCCGAACTTGATGGCTTCCTGGATCTCTTCGACCGGCACGCCGAAGGTCTCGCGCATCTGGCCGCCGTACTGGTTGATCAGGGCCAGCAGGTCTTGCGGCACCGACGAGGAACCGTGCATCACCAGGTGGGTGTTCGGGATGCGGGCGTGGATGGCCTTGACGCGGCTGATGGCCAGGATGTCGCCCGTGGGCTTGCGGCTGAACTTGTAGGCACCGTGGCTGGTGCCGATGGCGATCGCCAGCGCGTCGAGTTGCGTGGCTTTCACGAACACAGCCGCTTCCTCGGGGTCGGTCAGCATCTGGCTGTGGTCCAGCTTGCCCTCGGCACCGATGCCGTCTTCCTCGCCGGCTTCACCGGTTTCCAGGTTGCCCAGGCAGCCCAGTTCGCCTTCCACCGTGACGCCCACCTTGTGCGCCATGTCGACCACCTTGCGCGTGACTTCGACGTTGTAGTCGAAGCTGGCGGGTGTTTTGCCGTCGGCCATCAGCGAGCCGTCCATCATCACCGAGCCGAAGCCCAGGTTGATGGCCCCCTGGCAGATGTCAGGCGTCTGGCCGTGGTCCTGGTGCATGACCAGCGGAATCTGCGGCCAGGTTTCGACGGCGGCCTGGATCAAATGCTTGATGAAGGATTCACCGGCGTATTTGCGGGCCCCCGCGCTGGCCTGCAGGATGACGGGCGCGCCGACTTCGGCAGCGGCGGTCATGACGGCCTGCACCTGTTCCAGGTTGTTGACGTTGAAAGCCGGGATGCCGTAGCCATTTTCGGCGGCGTGGTCGAGCAGTTGGCGCATCGAAACGAGGGGCATGGCGGTCTCCGGAAAATGAAATGTGCGGTGGGGGCTGGCGCAGCACGCGGGGCGGTCACCGAGCCGGTAACCCGGCCGTAACTGTGCGTGTTGAAACGCTGCCGATTCTAGCCACCGCACCCTGCGCGGGCCTTGCCGGGCGGGCCCTTGCACCCCTGCGAATTGGGGGCTGAAAGCATCGCTTTTCACGCTCAAGCCCAGCCTGCCCGCCGGGGACACTGACGACCAGCGCTGCAACCCGCTCTGGCCCACGAGAAAGCACCCGATGTCCCGCATGGCACTGGCACCCCTGACGCAATGGATCACCGAAGCCGCTCTGGCCCACGCTGACGACCTGCCGGCTCACCTGATGGCGCGGCTGGGCATCGGCCGGCGGCAGGCCGGCAACGTGCTGCGCAAGCTGGTGGCCATGCAGTGGCTGGCCAGCACCGGTACGCCGCGCAAGCCGCGCTTTGCCCCCGGCCCGCTGCGCCAGGTGGTGCGCCGCTACGACCTGGCCGGCCTGCGGGAAGACAGCCCCTGGCGGCGTGATTTCGCGCCCGCGTTCGACCTCAAACCCGAGCTGCGGCGCATGGCCCAGCACGCCTTCACCGAACTGCTGAACAACGCCGTGGACCACAGCGGCGGGCGCAGCGTGACGGTGTCGATGCGGCAGACGCCGGTGCAGGTTCAGCTGCTGGTGTCGGATGACGGCCTGGGCCTGTTCGAACGCATCTCGCGCGACTTCGCCATCGAAGACCCGACGCTGGCGATGCTGGAACTGAGCAAAGGCAAGCTGACCAGCGACCCCGACCGCCACCTCGGCCACGGGCTGTTCTTCTGCTCCAGGTTGGCCGACGTGTTCGACATCCATGCCAACCAAGCCGCCTTCCAGTGCCGCAGCTGGGACCAGCGGCGCTGGCACACCGGCCGTCCGGCAGCGCTCAGCGGCACCTCCGTTTACGTGGCCATTTCACTGGACACGCTGTGCACGCTGGACGCCGTGTTGCGCGCCCACAGCAGCACCGAGGGCAGCTACCGCTTCGAACGCACCTCGGTGCCGCTGAACCTGATCGGCTCGGGCGGGCACGGCGAACTGACGCTGGCTTCGCGCGCCGACGCCAAGCGCGTGGCCTCGCGGCTGGCGCAGTTCAGCGTGGCCGAACTCGACTTCAACGGCATCAGCGACATCGGCCATGGCTTTGCCGACGAGCTGTTCCGCGTCTACGGCCGCCAGCACCCGGCTTTGCAGTTGGTGCCGGTGGGCATGGTGCCGCGCGTGGCCGCGATGGTGGCCAGCGTGGTCTGAACGGGCCAGCGCGGCGATCACGCCGGCTGCGCTGCGGGCGCGGACACCGTCGCCGCTGCAGTCAGGGTCGTTTCCGTCGCTTCCGTCGCTCCCGTCGCTCCGGTCGCCGCTGGCAGCCAGACCGTGGCCGTGGTGCCCTGCCCCCGCTCGCTGCGCAGTGCCAGGCTGCCGCCCATCAACGTGACGATTTCGCGCACGATGCTGATGCCCAGGCCGGTGCCCAGCACCTGGCCTGACGCGTCAGCGCGGTAGAAGCGCTCGCCCACCCGTGCCAGCTCGTCGGGGCTCATGCCGATGCCGTGGTCTTGCACCTCGAAACCCGCGCGGGGGCCAGTCGCGCACCACGGGGCAGGCCATGCCGGTCCCCAGGATGCCGGCCGGTGCGAGCCCATCCGGGAGTCGCGTGTCAACATCCGTTCGATGCAGGCGTGGATGCTGGTCATCGGCGTGCGCAATCGGCTCAACGCCCAAGGGCGTGTCCCGCCCGGACGTGAAAACGCCGCCCGAGGGCGGCGTTTTGCATGCAGGCGACGGCTGGGCGTCGCCGTGCCGGTCAGCGTGCGCTGCGGCGGCGCGTGGCGCCCAACAGACCCAGGGCACCCAGCAACATCATCGCGCTGGTGCTGGCTTCCGGCACGGCGGTGACGGTGCCTTCGATGCTGAACGGCAGGGTCACACCCAAGCCGCTGCCCGCTTCAACCAAGGTGGCGAAAGAGCCGAGCGACGCCGTGGTGGCTTGCGCGCCGTTGCCCACGGCGGCGTCCGAGGTGGGTGGCTGCCACGGGCCGGAGGCCAGCGTGCCGGTCATGCCCCAGCGCAGCCAGTAGCTGCCGGCTGCTAGCGCGAAGTCGGGCACATTGGCCATGGCCTTGTAGATGCCCCGCGTGGTGCCGGTGAGCGCGGTGGACTGCACGCGGAAGCCTTGCAGGCCGCCGCTGGTGACGGCCGTGGTGCCGCTGGCCATCACGGTACCGGTGTTCACATCGCCCGAGATCACGCTCCAGGTCACGTCGGTGAAGGTGAAGGCCGTGGAGCCAGTCTGGTAAGCGTAGAAATTCAGGCTTTCCACGGTCCAGCCGGCACCGCCGACACTGAAGTCTTCGGCCACCGCGTTGCCCGAGGCGGACTGCTGGCCAAAGCCGAAGGTGGTGGCCGGCGCCGTCAGCACGGACAAGCCGGTGCCATCGACAACGGGGCCGTTGCTGGTCAGGACAACGGCCTGGGCGCTAAAGGCGGCGGCAACGAGGCCGGCGACGACGAACTTCTTCATCTTCACTCCTGGTGGTTAGGGTGACCCGCAGCGACCTGGGGTGGCGCGGTGTGACCGGGTTGGTGCGAAACCCAAGATTAATGGGCAGGCTCTGAGACACAAAGCGATTTGCGCGCCAGCGCTGGTCCTTGCACCCGCCACCCCCGCGATCGCGGGTCGGACAAACACCCAAGCCGGTTCAGCCGACCTTGCAGACCTTCAGCATGTTGGTGCCACCGGGGTAGCCCATCGGTTCACCACAGGTGATGGCATAGGTGTCGCCCGGCATCAGCACACCCTGCTCGACGAGCAGCGCTTCGGCCTTGGCCAGCGCCTCGTCGCGGTCTTTGAAAACCGGCATCAGCAGCGGCCGCACGTTGCGGTACAGCGTCATGCGGCGCTGCGAATTGACCTGCGAGGTCAGGCCGTAGATGGGCACCTTGATGTTGTGCCGGCTCATCCACAGCGCGGTGCTGCCCGACTCGGTCAGCGCGATGATGACCTTGCAGCCCAGGTGGTGGGCGGTGAACAGCGCGCCCATCGCGATGGCCTGGTCGATGCGGCCGAAGCGCTTGTTCTTGAAGTCGCCTTCCAGCGTCGATTCTTCGGCGCGCTCGGCTTCCTCGGCGATCTGCGCCATCTGTTCGATGGTCTCGACCGGGTAGCGGCCGGCGGCGGTTTCGGCGCTGGTCATCACCGCGTCGGTGCCGTCGAGCACGGCATTGGCCACGTCACTGACTTCGGCGCGCGTGGGCACCGGCGCCAGGATCATGCTTTCCATCATCTGCGTGGCGGTAATGACGACCTTGTCCATCTCGCGCGCCATGCGGATCATCTTCTTCTGCAGCGCCGGCACCGCCGCGTTGCCGACTTCCACCGCCAGGTCGCCGCGCGCCACCATGATGCCGTCGCTGGCTCGCAGGATCTGGTCCAGCACCGGTATCGCTTCGCTGCGTTCGATCTTGGCGATCAACGCGGTCTTGTGGCGCGTCGGTTCGCCGGCCACGTTGGCCAGCTGGCGGGCCATTTCCATGTCGGTGGCGCTCTTGGGGAAACTGACGGCCAGGTACTCGGCACCGAAGGCCATGGCGGTCTTGATGTCCTCCATGTCCTTCGCGGTCAGGGCCGGTGCCGTCAGGCCGCCGCCGGCCTTGTTGATGCCCTTGTTGTTCGACAACACGCCGCCCAGCACCACGCGGGTGTGCACGCATTCGCCGACCACCCGGTCGACGGTCAGCTTGATCAGGCCGTCGTTGAGCAACAGCACATCACCGGGGCGCACGTCGCGCGGCAGTTCCTTGTAGTCCAGGCCCACGGCATCGATATCGCCCGGCTCGGTGCGCGCGGCGTCGAGAATGAAGGCCGCGCCGGCTTCCAGCAGCACCTTGCCATCAACGAACTTGCCGACGCGGATCTTCGGGCCCTGCAGGTCGGCCATCAGGGCCACCGGCTTGCCCACCTTGGCAGCAATTTCGCGCACCAGCGTGGCCAGCGCGATATGGGCTTGCGCGTTGCCGTGGCTGAAGTTCAGCCGCACCACATCGACGCCGGCGCGCAACAGGCGCTCGAGCACCACGGGGTCACTCGAAGCAGGGCCGAGGGTGGCGACGATCTTGGTGGCACGGGACATGGGCGGTACTCCGTTAAGCAATTCAGCCCGGCATTATCGGCGCACCACACCCGTCAAATTACAAGCGGGTTACCGCCAGAACCTGCTGCCACGCCATCCTCGACAGCCGGCTCAACCGGCCGCGCGCTTCGCCAGAATCTCGAAGGCCGGCAAGGTCTTGCCTTCCAGCACTTCCAGAAAGGCGCCACCGCCGGTGCTGATGTAGCCGACCTCTTTTTCGATGCCGTACTTGGCAATGGCCGCCAGCGTGTCGCCGCCGCCGGCGATGCTGAAGGCCGGGCTGGCCGCGATGGCCCGCGCGATGGCTTCGGTGCCGTGGCTGAAGGCTTCGAACTCGAACACGCCGACCGGACCGTTCCAGACGATGGTGCCGGCCGCCATCAGCTGGGCGGTCAGGATGGCCGAGGTCTGCGGGCCGATGTCGAGAATCAGGTCGTCGTCGGCCACATCGTTGGCGGCCTTCACGGTGGCCGCGGCACCGGCGCTGAAGGTCTTGGCGGTGACCACGTCCACCGGGATCGGCACGGCCGCGCCGCGTGCTTTCATCGAGGCGATCACGCTGCGGGCCGCGTCCAGCAGGTCCGGTTCGGCCAGGCTTTTGCCGATCTTCAAACCGGCGGCCAGCATGAAGGTGTTGGCGATGCCGCCGCCGACGATCAGGCCGTCCACCTTGTCGGCCAGGCTTTGCAGGATGGTCAGCTTGGTGCTGACCTTGCTGCCCGCCACGATGGCCACCAGCGGCCGCTTCGGGTGCGCCAGTGCTTTCGTGATGGCGTCGATCTCGGCCGACAGCAGCGGCCCGGCGCAGGCCACGGGCGCGTACTGCGCGATGCCGTAGGTGCTGGCCTCGGCGCGGTGCGCGGTGCCGAAGGCGTCGTGCACGAAGATGTCGCACAGCGCGGCCAGTCTGCGGGCCAGCGCCTCGTTGTTCTTCTTCTCGCCCTTGTTCAGGCGGCAGTTTTCCAGCAGCACGGCCTGGCCCGGCGCAACCGTCACACCGTCGACCCAGTCCGCCACCAGGGGCACCGGGCAACCCAGCAGTTCCGACAAGCGCGCGGCCACCGGTGCCAGGCTGTCGGCGGGCTTGAATTCGCCTTCGGTGGGGCGGCCCAGGTGGCTGGTGACCATCACCGCCGCGCCGGCGTCCAGCGCCATCCGGATGCAGGGCACGCTGGCCCGGATGCGGGTGTCTTCGGTGATGTTGCCCGCGTCGTCCTGCGGCACGTTCAGGTCGGCGCGGATGAACACGCGCTGGCCGGCCACTTGGCCCGCGGCAATCAGGTCGGCGAAACGTAGGACTTTCATATTTGCTCCTGGGTGGATGGTTCTGAGTTCAACGACAAGTCTGAGGCACCGAGCTTCCCCCCACGGAACCGGCTTTGCCGGGCCGTAGGGGGACGGCCCCCTTGGGGGGTGGCGAGCGCCAGCGAGCCTGGGGGCACCATTTCACCAGCCCAAACCCAAGCGCAGCGGCAGCAGCACCGCCATGCCGACGACGATGGTTCCCAGGATGCCGCGCCGCCACCCGAACCAGGCCGCGCCGGCCGCCGCTGCGAACAGCCGCGCGTCTTGCCAGGTGTGGATGAGCTGGCCTTGCTGCATCACCACCTCGGGCACCACCACGGCGGCCAGGGCCGCCAGCGGTGCGTAGCGCAGGCCCTGGCGCAGCCATTCGGGGATGGGAATCTCGCGCTCGCTGATGAAGAAGAAGCCGCGCGTGAACACGGTCAAGGCCGTCAGGCCCAGCACGATCAACACGCCTTCAAGCGCACCGTACACGTTCATGTGCGGTCGTCCAGCGGCAACGGCGGGCGCGGCCGCGTGTGGTCGATCAACAGGCCCATCGCCACGGCGGCCGCGATGGCCACCACGATGTTCAATTTGTAGGGCAACGCGTAGGCCGCCACCGCCGCGCAGGCCGCCACGCCACCGGCCACCGCCGTGCCCCGGCCGGTGATCAGCGAGGCCCCCACACCCAGCAGCGCCAAGGTGCCGGCAAAGCCGAAGCCCCAGTGCATGGGCACGGCGTCGGCCAGGAAGATGCCGAACATCGCAGGCACCTGCCAGGCCGTCCAGTTGCAGGCCACGCCACCCCAGAAATAGGGCAGGTGTTCGGGCGCGGGGCGCGGCTCGGGGAAGCGGCGCATGAACAGCACGTAGTTCAGGTCGGCCGTGAAATAGGCCAGGCGCCAACGCATGTGCCAGGGGTAGACGATGAAGTAGGGCCGCCAGCCCGCGCTGAAGATCATGAAGCGCAGGTTCACGCACAGCGCGGTGGCCCACACCACCCAGGCCGGCGCGCCATGGGCCATCAGCGGCAGCACCGCCAGCTGGGCGCTGCCGGCAAACACCAGCAGCGACATCAGCGCCATCAGCGGCAGCGGCAGGCCGCTCTTGCCCATCGCCACGCCGGTGATCAAGCCCCAGGCCGCGATGCCGATGGCCGTGCCAAACATCTCGCGCGCGCCCCGGGCGAATTCGGGGTGGTGCCAAAGCGGCGCGGCGGCGGCCGGGTGCGGGGCTTTTCGGGCTTCGGGGGCTTCGGGGGCTTCGGGTTTCACCCGATCATTGTCGCCAGCCGCTGTCGTTCAGCGGCCACGACGGCCACCGCCTGGGGGGGCGCTCAGCGGCGGCTGACGCTGCCGCTGCCCGCCACCTTGCTCTTCATCGAAGCGTTGCCGACATAGGTGACGTCGCCGCTGCCGGCGATGCGCACGTTCAGCGTCTTCTGCGCGTTGACCTGCGCGTCGCCGCTGCCGGCGATCTGCACGTCGACGTCGTCGGCGCGCAAATCCGTCAAGCGCACATCGCCGCTGCCGGCGATGTTCACCGACAGCTTGGTGGCGCCGCCCTGGCCGCTGACATCGCCGCTGCCGGCGATGCGGATGCTGAGGTCTTCCGTGCTCAAGCCGCCCAGCTTGGCGTCGCCCGAGCCCGACAACGAAACCAGCAGGGCCGGCGTGGTGAAGGCTTCGAGCTGGAAGTCGCCCGAACCCGAGGCCACCAGGGCGCTGAGCTTGGGCACGCTGATGGTCAACAAGACCTTGGACCGCGTGTAGAGGCTCTCGCCCTTTTTCCAGCGCACCACCAGGGTCAGGCCGTGCTGGGTCGATTCAACCGTGGTTTCCAGCAAGGGCAGCAGGTTGTCGTCGGCCTGCACCTGCAATTGCTGCGCGCCCTGGCGGACAACCACGTCCATCGAACCGGCCACCGAGATGGCCTGGAACGCGGCCACGCTGCGGGCTTCGGTGGCGCTGCGGCCTGAGCCCGATGTGGCGGCGTGCGACAGCACCGGCAGCACGGCCAGACTCAACAGCAAAGGGACGACGAAGAGAGCGGTGCGGCGCAGGGCGTTCATGGCGGGCTTTCGGTGGCGTTGAGCGGATACCCACACTGTGCCGTGCCCGCATTGGCGCACCAAGCGGGCCGCGACGCGTTGCCGCTGGCGGCGACGAAATGCGATCCGCGGCCGCCGAATGCCCAGCGCGCGCTCAGCGTTCGCCGCCAGCGGGTCCCGGTCAGTGGCTTTTGGCAGCCACCTTGGCGGCGGCTTTGCCGGGCTTGCCGGGCTTGCTGTCGGCGCGCTGCGCGGGCGCATCGGCATCCGCGTCGGCCTCGGCCGTGGGCGGCGGCTTGGGCGGTTCGGGCGGCGGCGGCATGGCGTCGATCTTGTTCTCTCGCATGTAGTCGTTCATCTCGCGCCAGCCGGCAAAAACCGCCGCCTTGTCGGCCTTCTTGTTGGTGCCGTAGCAAACCTCGACCGAACGTGCCGCATGGCGGCAACCGGCACCAATGGCCTTGCCTTGGGCCTCGCGCCGGGTGGCCAGGGCCGTGGCCGATTCAATGCCCAACTGGTCGCAAGCGCTCAGCAGCAGGGGCATCAACAGCAGAAGGAGGTGGGCAGGGTGGCGCATGGGAACGACGCGGGGATGACCGGGTTATCGGCCATCTTCCCCGGCGCTTGAGCCGGTCAGCGGTCCGCCCTGCCCAGCGTCAACCCGGGCTCGGTGCCTGGCGCTGCAGAAATTCGCGCGCGGTGATGCGCCGCCCGCCGGCGCGCTGGACTTCCAGCAGTTCCAGCGCGCCGGTGCCGCAGCCGATCAGCAAGCGGCCTTCAGGTGCCGGCAAGACCACACCCGGTGCGCCCGAGCCGGCCGCCGGTTGGGCACGCCACACCTTGACGGCCTCACCAGCGATATCGGCCGTGCAGCCCGGAAACGGGTCGAAGGCACGCACGCGGCGGGCCAGCACGTCGGCCGACTGCGCCCAGTCGATGGCGGCCTCGGTCTTGGCGATCTTGTGGGCGTAGCAGACGCCCGCCTCCGGTTGCGGCACCGCTTGCAGCTTGCCTTGCGCCAGTTGCGTCAAGGCCTGCAGCAGACCGCTTGCACCCAGCGCGGCCAGGCGGTCGTGCAACTGGCCGGTGGTTTCTGCAGCGCCGATGTCGGTGGCCGCCACGAGCAGCATGTCGCCCGTGTCCAGCCCGGCGTCCATTTGCATGATGGTGATGCCGGTGCGCGTGTCGCCGGCCTCGATGGCGCGGTGGATGGGTGCCGCGCCGCGCCAGCGCGGCAGCAGCGAGCCGTGGATGTTCAGGCAGCCGTGGCGCGGCACGCCCAGCACCCAGGAAGGCAGGATCAAACCGTAGGCCGCGACGACCAGCACATCCAGATCGGCGTCTTGCAAGGCGGCCTGGGCCGCCTGCGCGTCGTCGGGGAACTTGCCGTCCAAACGCAGACTGCGCGGCTGGGCCACGGCTATGCCATGCTGCGCGGCCCCTTGCTTGACCGCCGAGGCCTGCAGCTTCAAGCCGCGCCCGGCCGGGCGGTCGGGCTGGGTCAACACCAGCGGCACCGTGTAGCCGGCGTCGATGAGTGCCGCCAGCGCCACCTGGGCGAATTCCGGCGTGCCGGCAAAGCCGACGCGCAACACGCGCTCAGCCGCGCTCGTCGTCACGGGCCTTCTTCAGCATCTTGGTGCGGATGCGCGTGCGCTTGAGCAGGCTCAGGTATTCGACGAAAACCTTGCCCACCAGGTGGTCCATCTCGTGCTGCACGCAGACCGCCGCCAGGTCTTCGGCCTCCATTTCGAAAGGTTGGCCGGCGCGGTTCAGCGCGCGCACCTTGACCTTGGCGTGTCGTTCGACACGGTCGTAGATCAGCGGCACAGACAGACAGCCTTCTTCCGAAATCAGCATGTCTTCGCTGCGCCAGATCAGTTCGGGGTTGATCAGCACCACGGGCTGGTCGTGCTGCTCCGAGGTGTCCATCACGATGACGCGTTCGTGCACGTCGACCTGCGTGGCGGCCAGGCCAACGCCGTCAGACGCGTACATGGTCTCGATCAGGTCGTCGGCCAGTTGCTGGATGCGCGCGTCGACGGCCGCCACGGTGCGGGCCACCGTGTGCAGGCGGGGATCGGGGTAACGCAGGATCGACAGTTGGGCCATGGCGATGGGGTCCGTGAACGGCAGCTAAATGAACATGAGTGGCGGCGAAACAGCTCGCTACAGCAGTGGAAGGAGCGCAACGGCGAGCCGTTGTACGGGGCCCCGCACAGGGCGCGCGGAGCACTGGTTTCGTTGCGGCATCAAGGGTTTACAGGCAAAATCTGTGAAACCATATGAGCATTGTCGCCGCACGCTCCCGTCGTTTTCTGGCTGGGGCTGAACGCCTTCCGTGAGGCGGTATTTTGGCATCCGCCACGGCACTGCACCCTGCCCCGGAGACACCCGCGCCATGACCATCCGCGTTCGCAGCATCCAGGGCTTGGCCCGGGTCGCGGCCACTGCCTGTATTGCGGTCAGCGCCCTGCCCGGCCTGGCGCTGGCGCAAGCCAACTTGCCGATCACGCCCGCCATGCGCGAGACCGCGCAGCGCACCGCCCAGGCCGGCGTGCCGCTGGCCGACCTGGCGCCCAACGCCCCCGACTCGCACACCGTGCAGCGCGGCGACACGCTGTGGGGCATCTCCACGCTGTTCCTGAAGTCGGCCTGGCGCTGGCCCGAGCTGTGGGGCATGAACCTCGACCAGATCCGCAACCCGCACCTGATCTACCCCGGCCAGGTTTTGGTGCTGGAAAAGCGCGACGGCCGCGCCACGCTGCGCATCGGGGGCAACAATGGCCAGGTGCCGACCAACACCGTGCGGCTGTCGCCGCGCACGCGCAGCGAGCTGCTGGACAACGGGGCCATTGCGTCCATACCGCTGAACCTGATCGGGCCCTTCCTGAACGAGGCGGTGGTCTTCGACGACAACAACCTCGACACCGCGCCGCGCATCGTGGCCACGCAGGAAGGCCGCGTGATGGTCTCGCGCGGCGAAACCGCCTATGTGCGCGGCGACCTGGCCGGCGCGCGTGATTTCCGCCTGTTCCGCGAATTGGTGCCCCTGCGCGACCCGCTGACCCGCGAGGTGCTGGGCTTTGAAGGCCGCTACGTCGGCACCGCCGAATTCGTGCGCGCTGGCGAAGTGCAGCGCGCCGCCAGCGGCAAGGGCGTGGTCGTGCCCGACACCTTCCGCATCACCGGCACGCGGCTGGAAGCCGGTGTGGGCGACCGCCTGTCGCCGGTTCCGCAGCAGGAACTGGTGTCCTACACCCCGCACCCGCCGGCCGGCGTCGTCGACGGCCGCATCGTGTCGGTCTACGGCGACGGCCTGCAGGCCGGACAGAACCAGGTCGTGGCCATCAACCGCGGCACGCGCGACGGCATCGAACGCGGCCACGTGCTGGCGCTGTGGCGGGCCGGCGTCGAGGCCATGGACAACACCGAAGGCCGCAAGGTCGCGATGCGCCTGCCCGACGAGCGCCACGGCCTGCTCTTCGTCTTCCGCACCTTCAGCCGCGTGTCGTATGCGCTGATCCTGAACGTGCAGGAACCGGTGCGCGCGGGCGACCGTTTTTCGCAGCCCTGAAGACCGCTCAAGGCCTGCTCGGCTGAACCGCTCGACGGCCCCGAACGGTGCTGAACGACGCTGAATTCGCCGCCTGGCTGCGCCTGCTGGAAACGCCCGGTCTGGGGCGCGGCGCGGCGCGGCGACTGTTGGCGGCCTGCGGCTCGCCCGAGGCCGTGCTGAGCGCACCGGCAGCCACCCTGCGCGAACTGGCTGGCGCGGCGGTTGCACAGGCCTTGGCGTCACCGCCCCCGCTGTTTGCCGAACGCCTGGCCGCCGCGCAAGCCTGGCGCGCGGCATCGGCCGACCACCACGTGCTGGTTTTGGGCGACGCCGACTGGCCGCCGGCCCTGCTGCAAACCGCCGACCCGCCGCTGCTGCTGTACGCGCGCGGCGACCCGGGCGTGCTGGCCCGGCCCAGCCTGGCCATCGTCGGCAGCCGGCAAGCCACGGCCCAGGGCAAGGACAACGCAAAGGCCTTCGCGCAAGCGCTGGGCGAACAGGGCTATGTCGTGGTTTCCGGCCTGGCACAGGGCATCGACGCTGCGGCCCACGAAGGCGCGCTGGCCAGCCCGGCCGGCACCATCGCGGTCGTCGGCACAGGCCTGGACCGCAGCTACCCGCCGCGCCACGCTGAGCTGGCCGCCCGCATCGCCGCGCACGGTGCGGTGGTCAGCGAATACGCGCCCGGCACGCCGCCACTGCCCGAGCACTTTCCGCAGCGCAACCGCATCATTGCCGGGCTGACGCAGGGCACGCTGGTGGTCGAAGCCGCGCTGCGTTCGGGCTCGCTGATCACCGCGCGGCTGGCCAGCGAAGCCGGCCGCGAGGTCTTCGCCATCCCCGGCTCGATCCACGCGCCGCAGGCCAAGGGCTGCCACGCGCTGCTGAAGCAAGGTGCCAAGCTGGTGGAATCGGCCGACGACATCCTGGAAGAGCTGCTCGGCCCCGCAGCGCCCCGACAGGCGAGCCTGCCGCTGGCCGCACCGGATGTCGACAGCACCGCCCACGCCGACCCGCTGCTCGACGCGCTGGGGCCCGACCCGGTCACGCTGGATGCGCTGCAATCCCGCACGGGCTGGCCGACGCCCGAGTTGCTCGCCAAACTGCTGGACTTCGAGCTGGCCGGGCAGGTCGCGCGCCTGCCGGGTGGCCTGTACCAGCGGCGCTTCGCTGCTTGACCCCGTCCCTGCGGGGCGATGCAGCCCCGGCCCGGGCCGCGCGGCAGCCTCGGGTATAGTAAATTCATGTTCGACGTACTGGTCTATCTCTACGAGAACTACTGGCGCCCGGATGCCTGTCCGGAAACCAAGCAGCTCAAACGCAAACTCTCCGCTGTGGGCTTCGAACCTGATGAAATCCAGGACGCGCTGCGCTGGCTCGACGGCTTGGCCAACAGCGCTGAATCGGTCACCGGCGCGCCGGTGCCGGGCAGCATGCGCATCTACACCGACGCCGAGCGCGAGGTGCTGGACGCCGAGTCGGTGGGCTTCATCAGCTTCCTCGAATCGGCTGGCGTGTTGCCTGCGCCGATGCGCGAGATGGTCATCGACCGCGCGGTGGCGGTGGGTGCCGGCACGATGGACCTGGAAGACTTGAAGATCATCGTGCTGATGGTCTTCTGGAGCCTGGGCGAGGAACCCGACGCGCTGATCCTGGATGAGCTTTTCGTCGACCCCGGTGACCGGCTGATCCACTAGTTCAACAAGCGGGACGCGTCGACGTCCAGTTTGGCCAGCGCGCTGCGCGTGGCGCGCACCGTCAGCGCTTCATCTTGCGCCGGCAACATCAGGCCGCCCTGCAGATAGGACGCCAGGCGGTGCTGCTGGAACAACACGCAGCGGCCCTGCTGCGTAACGAACAGCGACAGCTGCTTGCGCAGGCCGTGCCAGGCCAGTTGCACCGCTTCGCTGCGGCCACCGCGGTCCAGCATGTACCAGCTGCCCACCTGCAGTTCGCGGGCCCAGGCGACCATCGCCGGCGTCGGCATCGAGCCGCCATCGAGCACCACTTCCAGCTCTGAACTCTGGTGGCCGGACAGGTCCAGCACCATCGACTCGTCGATGTCGACATCGGCTTGGTCGGGCAGCAACTCCTCCAGGGTTTCCAGGCGTTCCATCAGTTCACGCAGGCGGTCGTCGGGAATGGCCGCCGCCTTGGCGGTGAAGGCTGCCGCCAGTGAATTGTTCAGCTGCTGGATGTGTTCGTCCTGCTTGGGCGTGTCCATGCCGGCCGACGCCATGCCTTCGCGCAGGCTCTTCAGCAGCGGCGGCAGGCGGCGGATGACCTCGGCGCGCTCTTCGCGGCTGACCTTGGCGCTGGCGCTCCAGATCAGGTCGGCGGCCGCACGCTTCATGACCTTGGTCTGCGCGCCCTGACTGCCAAAGCGCACCGCCGTGGTGGCCAGCACATCGGCCCAGACATGGAACAGGAACTGGCGCACGCCTTCTTGCACCGGCACCTCGTTGAGCATGCGGCGCAGCTCGATGGTGTACTGGATGGCCAGGGTCTCGCGCTGCTCGACCTGCTGGGCCAGTGAAACGCCGCGCTTGGTGGCTTCGTTCTCGGTGCTGAAATAGTGTTCGAGGAATTTCTCGAATTCGGTCAGCACGGTTTGAAAGACGCGACGGCCGGTGTCGGGATAGGCCTCGACGACCTGCACGATGCGCTTGATTTCCTTTTCCAGCGCCGAATTCGGGTCACCGGCGTGGTGCGTGCTGGCGCTGTCGAAGCCCATCACGCAAGCGCCCATGCGGTCGATCAGGCGGCGCGCCGGGTGGTCGATGGTGGCGAAGAAATCGGGTTCGGTGACGGCCACCCGCAGCACC
The DNA here is from genome assembly GCA_031383435.1 of Betaproteobacteria bacterium. Lineage (GTDB taxonomy): Bacteria > Pseudomonadota > Gammaproteobacteria > Burkholderiales > Burkholderiaceae_C > Rubrivivax. The sequence continues at coordinate 14,732 of JANMZP010000017.1, forward strand.
GGCATCTGCAGCCGCGCGAACCACACCCGCACACTGGCCGGGATGCGTTCCTCGGTCAGGATGCTCTGGAACAGCAGGGCCACGATCTCGATGGTGGCGCGCTCTTCGGGTGAGGCGGCGGCCTGCTTCAGCGCCTGCTTGCGCTGGTGCAGTTCCTCCAGCATGGCCGGCGCGGTGAGCGCGGCCTCGCCGTCTTGCGCGCTGCCGGCCAGGCGCTGGCGGATGCCCTGCTGGGCCGAATCGATGGCCCGCCCCAGTCCAGGCGACATCGCGGCTGGCGGCCGCGGCAGCGCTTGCGAACGCGTCGAGGCCGCGAAGTCGGGCACGCTGCGGCCGATCAGCCGGTTCAAGCGGCCCAGCACCGCCTCGGCGTGGTCGCGGCTGCGGGCCAACGGTGCCGCGCGGGTCATCATCCGCGTCTCTTCGCCGACGCTGCCCCGGCCATTGCCCGGGTTGGCGTTCTGCCAGCTGGTGAAGCTGCCACCCGAACCGGTGCTGACACTGCCGCTTTGGGGGTAGCCCGAATGCCCAGCCATGCCGGGCCCGCCCGACAGGCCACCGTCGTCGCGGTGCGTGGTCGACCCAGGAGCCGCTGCGCCGCCATCGAAGGCCGTGCCGCCAGCCGGGGTGTGGGTGCGCGAGCGGCGGATGAACGGTCGCAGATCAACGTCGGCCAGCACGCCGCGCTCCATCAGCCAGCGGTTGGTCTCGTGGTAGGCCTCTTCGACCAGCAAGGCAAATTCGTCGTGCAGCAGGGGCTGCAGTTCGCGCCACCCTTCCAGGGTCTGTCCGGCAGCGCGCCAGGCATCAAAGACCACGCGCGCCAACAGGTGCGCGCGCAACAGGTCCTGGGCCTCCAGTTCGCCGCGGTGTTCCAGGTGCGCGATGCGCGAGCGCAGGTCGGCAAATTCCCAGGACGCGCGGTCCATGATGGCCAGCGCCAGGCGCGAGGTGACGATTTCGAGTTCGATGGTGTCGTCGGGCACCAGCGTCAGCGCGGCGCTGGAACTGCCGGGTGGCGGCAGGTCGGACGGGCGCGACGCGGAAGCACCATTCACCAGGGCCGACCGCAAACCCGCCACGATGCCGCGGTGCCAGGTCTGGGCACCGGCCATCAGGGCCTGGACCAGGTCGCGGCGGCGCTGAAAAACGGCATGCTCAGAGGGCTTGTCGAGCAGGCTCCGCGCGCCATCCATCGCGGCCTGCACCAGCGGCACCAGACCTTTGACCAATTCCTCGGAATAGAGCCTGCGTGCCTGGCCAGCCAGGGAGTCAGGCGTGGCGCTGGTGGCCATGTCGGCGGGTGGCGGCTACGCGGGTGAAAGAGACCGGATCACTCTACACCACCGCCCCGGCGTTGGGGTCGCCAGGGTCGCTGCCCTTGCCCGTGGCCTTCACCAGATCGTCGCGCTTGACGCCCAGCCACATGGCGATGCCGGCGGCCACGAAGATCGACGAGTAGATGCCGAACAGGATGCCGATGGTCAAGGCGATCGCAAAGTAGTGCAGTGTCGGACCGCCGAAGACCAACATGCTCAGCACCATCATCTGGGTGCTGCCGTGGGTGATGATGGTGCGGCTGGTGGTGCTGGTGATGGCGTGGTCGATGACCTCGTGCGTGTTCAGCTTGCGAAAGCGCCTGAAGGTCTCGCGGATGCGGTCGAAGATGACCACCGATTCGTTCACCGAATAGCCCAGCACCGCCAGGATGGCCGCCAGCACCGCCAGCGAGAACTCCCACTGGAAGAACGCGAAGAAGCCCAGGATGATGACCACGTCGTGCAAGTTGGCGATGATGCCGGCCAGCGCGAACTTCCACTCGAAGCGCACCGCCAAGTAGGCCATGATGCCCAGCACCGTGGCCAGCATGGCCCAGGCACCGTTCTCGTACAGCTCGGCACCCACGCTAGCCCCCACGGCCTCGGTGCGGGTCAGCGCCAGCGGCTCCTTGCCGTCGGCCGTTGTGCAACTGGGGCGGCTGACCTGTTCGCCCTGCGGCGTCAGGTACTGCTTGGTGCTGCGCACACCCTGCTCGGACTTGCACAACGCGTCGAACACGCGGTCGGCCACTTCGGTCTGCTTGACGTCAGCCCTCACCGGCAGGCGGATCAGCACATCGTGCGAGGTGCCGAAGTTCTGCACCTGCACCTCACCAAAACCCAGCTGGTCCACCGTGGTCCGGGCGCGGTTGATGTCGGCCGACTGCACATAGGCCACCTCGACCAACGTGCCGCCGGTGAATTCGATGGACAGGTGCAGGCCGCGCGTGGCCAGGAAGAACACGGCCAGCGCGAAGGTGACGAAGGAGACGATGTTCAGCACCAGCGCGTGGCGCATGAACGGGATGTCCTTGCGGATGCGGAAGAATTCCATGGCGGGCTTTCGGTGCCTCAGGCTTCGTTGCGGTCGGACGCGGCAACGGCGGTGCCGGGCAAGGGCGCGCCATCAGGACGCCAGACCTGGCCGATGGACACGGACTTGAGCTTCTTCTGCCCGCCGTACCAGAAGTTCACCAGGCCGCGCGAGAACATCACGGCCGAGAACATCGAAGTCAGGATGCCCAGGCAGTGCACGATGGCAAAGCCGCGGATCGGGCCGGTGCCGAAAGTCAACAAGGCCACACCGGCAATCAGCGTGGTGACGTTGCTGTCCAGGATGGTGGCGAAGGCCTTTTCATAGCCGGCCTGGATGGCCTGCTGCGGCCCGGCACCGCCGCGCAATTCTTCGCGCACGCGTTCGTTGATCAGCACGTTGGCGTCAATGGCCATGCCCAAAGCCAGCGCGATGGCGGCAATGCCCGGCAGCGTCAGCGTGGCCTGCAGCATCGACAACACGGCCACCAGACAGAGCAGATTGAAAGCCAGCGCGATTGACGAGAACACGCCGAACAGCAGGTAGTAGGCGCACATGAAGATGGCGATGGCGATGAAGCCGCCGGTCACGCTGTACAGGCCCTTGCTGATGTTGTCGGCACCCAGGCTGGGGCCGATGGTGCGCTCTTCGACGATCTCCATCGGCGCGGCCAGCGCGCCAGCGCGTGTCAGCAGCGCCAGGTCGGCAGTTTCCTGCGGCGTGAAGTTGCCGGTGATCTGGAAGTCGGTGCCGAACTCGCCGTTGATGGTGGCCACCGACAGCGCCTCGCCCTTGCCCTTTTCGTAGAGCACGATGGCCATCGGCTTGCCCAGGTTCTCGCGCGTCGTGGCACGCATGTTGCGGCCGGCCACGTCGTCCAGGCGCACGCTGACGGCCGGACGCTGGTCCTTGTCGATGGTGGCGCTGGCCTGCTTCAGCTGTTCGCCGGTGGCGATGCTGTCGCGCTTCAGGCCGACCGTGCCGCCGCCGCGCGTGGGCACCACTTCGGCGGCCGTCGCCGTATCGGGGTCGACCAGGCGGAACTGCAGCGTGGCGGTGCGGCCGATGATCGACTTGGCCCGTGCCGTGTCCTGCACGCCGGGCAACTGAACAACCACACGGTCGAGGCCCTGCTGCTGGATCACCGGCTCGGCCACGCCGAGTTCGTTGACCCGCTTGTGCAGGGTCTCGATGTTCTGCGAGATGGCCTGGGTCTGGATGTCGGTGATGGCCTTGGGCAACAGACGCCCGTTGAGACGCACGCCGCTGTCGGCGGGTTCCGTGGCCCAGGTCAGCGAGGGCAGGCGGTCGGACAGGATGTCGCGCGCTTTGCTGGCTTCGGCCGCGTCGGGCAGGCCGATGGTGATGCCATTGGGTTCACGCGTGATGCCGGCGAAACGCACGCGCTTCTCGCGCAGCGCGGCACGGGCGTCGCTAGCGTAGGTGTCCACGGCCTGCTTGAGCGCGCCGCGCATGTCCACCTGCATCAGGAAGTGCACGCCGCCGCGCAAGTCCAGGCCCAGGTACATGGGCAGCGCGTGCAGGCTGACCATCCAGGCCGGCGTGTTCGACACCAGG
>JANMZP010000020.1:0-3410 GCA_031383435.1 Betaproteobacteria bacterium
TGGCCTGGGCGCGCCACCAGGGCCGCAAGGCCATGTCCTTGTAGATGACGAGCCCGCCGGGTTCGACGCAGCGCAGCGCTTTTTCCAGCACCGCGCGCTGGTGCTCCGGCGGAATGTGGTGCATCACGTCCAGCAGGGTGATCACGTCGAAGCCCTCTGATGGCAGGGGCAGAACGGCGCTGCGCTCCTCGAAGCGCACGCCGTGGTCGGCAGGCAGCTGCGCTGCCATCTCGCTGGCCACCGCGATGGCTCGCTCGCTGGTGTCGATGCCCAAGCCGCGCCGGATGCGCGCGGTGCGGGCCAGCAGACCCAGAAACAGCCCGCCGCCACAGCCGATGTCGAGCACGCGGCTGCCCCGCGGCACGGTCTGCAGCAGGATCTCGAAAGGCGAGATGTAGGGCCGGTAATGCTGTATGACCCGCATCACGGGTGAGCCCCGGGTGTACAGCGCACGCGCCAGCCCGGCGACATCGGCCGGGGTCAGCCGGGCGTTTGTCCTTTCAGCTGAGCGGTCGGGCGCAGTCATCAGGGCGACAGGGCTTGTTGGCGCAGGAAGCGAATCATCTCGACATAGATGCCGACATTGTTGACGGCTGTCAGGGTCACCAGCAAGGCCGCGAACAGCCGCACCCGGCCAGCCGAATAGCGCTGCAGCGCGCAACCGTAGCCCATGGCCAGCACGGCGAACAATGCAAAGCTGGTGTGCGCGCCGTACAGGTAGATGCTGCCGCGGTACTGCCAGTAGGCGTGCAGCACGGTGTTCATCAGCAGCCACAAGGCCGCCGCGGCCAGCAGGCGTCGCATCGCGCTGTCTTGCCAGGCCAGTCGCACGCTGACCGCCATCGCCACGGTCGACAGCGTCAACGCCCCCCACCCCACAGCGCTGAACTGGAAGCGGCGGAAATCGAGCATCGGGTGCAGGTCGGGCAGCGGCAGATCGATGACCGTCAGCACGGGCGCCACGAAGCTGTACAGCACGAAGGTCACCACCACCATCAGCAGCGACGCCGGCTCGCCGCGGTTCATGTTGACTGTCCACCACACCCGCTGCGGCGCTGCGCCCAATTGGGTCAGCTGTTCGGGCGTGAACAGCGCGGCGCTGGCCACCAACACAGCAGCGATCGCGCCGCCAGCGATCAGCCAGGTGCGCCCTTCCAACACCAGCCAACGCCGCCAGCCCACGCGCTGCCAAGCCCAGGCCGCTGACGACAATGCGTTCAGCGCCGCATTGGTCACCGTGAAACCCATGTTGAGGAAGAGGGACACGCGGGCCCAGGCGCTGGGCTGCAAAGGGTTGGCCTTGCCGTGCGCCAGCAAGACCCAGTGCAAACCGATGCCCATCAAGGCAAAGCCGTAAGTTTCAGGGATCACGCCCAGCAGCAGGGGGTGCACCGACAGCGCGTAGCCCAGTGCCAGCAGCACGCGGTCGAACTCGGCCGCACAAAACGCGGCGGCCAGCCCGTAAGCCAGTGCAGCAGCCAGGCCGGCGCACAGGGCAGTCAGCGCCATCAAGGCCAGCTCGGGCGTGCCGGTCAGCGGCAGCAGGGCCAAGCAGGCCGGCCGCGTGGCAAGGCTCAGTGGGTGGCGGGCGATGAACGACAGGTCCATGTCGCGCGCCACGCTGGCCGCTGCCGTACACCAGCCGCCCACAAAACGCGAGGAGTCGAAGTCGAAGACCCAGTTAAAGGACTGCATCAATACGGTATGGACCAAGGCCTTGCCGTGGATGAAGTGCACCAGACTCACCAGCAGCACGAGCAGGATGGCCGTGAGCGTTTGTGACCAGCCCCAGCGCTGGGCCGCTGTGGGGAAGGTCAGTCTGTGGGCGCTGTTCAACGTGGCTCCGTCGGCAGAACTGCGAGGCCACTTGCGGCGCTGCTGCGCCGTGCCAGGAAGCGCCTTGAGAGGTAGGCGCGGGATGGAGTTTCGATGCAATGGTAGGTCAGCCATGCGAACGGTATGACCGCCAGCGAACACAGCAATGCAAACAGCAGCGCCCAGGGCCGTTCCAGCGGCAACGGGTGAAAGGCGCGCAGCAGCTCCAGTGCAACGCCGCGCAAGGCATCGTGCACCAGGTAAAGCGAATAGGAAATCACGCCCAAAAAGTAGAGCCAACGGTGTTCAAGTGCGCGTGCCACGCGGCCGCGGTTCTGGGCGACCGCTGCAATCACGAAAGGGAAGCTCAGCGCAACAAGCAGGTCTTGCCGCAGCCCGACCAGCACAAGGCAGACCAGCAGCACGGCGGCCGTGATGCGGTCGCTGCCCAGCCAGATGCCTGCAGCGTTTCGCGGCTGGCGGTCCCCGCCCCGGTCCATGCTGCTGCAACACGACCAGCGGTAGGCCAGCATGCCCAGCGTGAATTCGGTGATGCAGCGCACACCGCCCCACGGCGCGCTTTCGATGGCCAGGTCGAAGTGCGGCGTTTGGCTGGCCACCACGTACAGGCCGGCAAGGGACATCAGCAGCGCCAACGCCTGCCAGGCGCGGTGCGGCGAGAAAACGCCGCCGATCAGCACAGGAAACAGCGCATAGGACAACAGTTCCACGCTGACCGACCATGACGGGCCGCTGATCGGTTTGCCCAGACCCAAGCCTTGCAGCATGAGCAGGTTCGAGATGACGTCGATGGGCAGATCTATCGGGCCGTGGAACAGGTTGCGGCCTATCAGCGCGGTACTGCACAGTCCCAGAGAAATCAGCGCCAGCGCGATGGCGGCATTCAGCGGCATCAGGCGGATAGCCCGGCGGAGCAGGAAGTCGCCATAAGCGCTCCAGCCTTGCCGCTGAAACGCAGCCAGGTAGGTGTAGCACATGATGTAGCCACTGAGCACAAAGAAGAAGTCCACCGCCAGGTAGCCATGGGGCACCAGTGACGGGATCGGTCCTTGGCTGTGTACCTGCGCTGTGGTCGAGAAATGCTGCATCACCACGGCCATCGCGGCGACTCCCCGTAGCGAGGTGAGCGCTTTGATTTCCTTCATGGCTGGGGGCCTTTGTGCTTGGATATCGATGGGCCGGCGGGCGCAGCCAGCAATTTATTGAATCCCTTGCGCCAGGCGTTCTTGCGCCGCTCGGTGAATTCGGCGAACACGAAAACCGCGATCAAGGTGCCAGTGAAGACCAGCACCCGGCTGCGCGGGTCACTGGCCGGCCAGGGTGAGCAGGCCAGCAGGAATTGCGCGATGGGCATGTGGCACAGGTACAGCGTGAACGAGGCCCCGGCGGCCCAACGGATGGCGCTGGCGTGGCGCAAGAGCCAGGGGCCGAGTGACTTCGCCGCCGCGTTGAAGCCCAGCAGGTGGGCGATGAACAGCGGGCCGACGATGGCGTCCTGCAGCACCTCCAGCCGCCGGAAGTAGACCCCGCCTTCCACCATCGGCCGGCCGTAGCGCCAGGCCAGTGCTTCGTAG
>JANMZP010000056.1:0-3025 GCA_031383435.1 Betaproteobacteria bacterium
CGGCGCCGTGTTGCCGGTGTTGGCGGGCTATGTGGTGGCGGCTGAAGAGCAGGGCGTCTCACAAGACAAGTTGAGCGGCACCATCCAGAACGACATCCTCAAGGAGTTCATGGTCCGCAACACCTACATCTACCCGCCCGAACCGTCGATGCGCATCGTGGCCGACATCATCGAGTACACGGCCCAGCACATGCCGAAGTTCAACTCGATCAGCATCAGCGGCTACCACATGCAGGAAGCCGGTGCCAACCAGGCGCTGGAACTGGCGCTGACGCTGGCCGATGGTGCCGAGTACGTGAAGACGGCCGTCGCCAAGGGGCTGGACGTGGACGCGTTTGCCGGCCGGCTGAGCTTCTTCTGGGCCATCGGGATGAATTTCTATCTCGAGATTGCCAAGATGCGCGCCGCGCGCCTGCTGTGGACGCGGATCATGAAGGGCTTCAACGCGCAGAACCCGAAGAGCCTGATGCTGCGCACGCACTGCCAGACCAGCGGCTGGAGCCTGACCGAACAAGACCCGTACAACAACGTCGTGCGCACGACGATTGAAGCGATGGCGGCGGTGTTCGGCGGCACGCAAAGCCTGCACACCAACAGCTTCGACGAGGCCATCGCGCTGCCCACCGAAACCAGCAGCCGCATCGCGCGCAACACGCAGTTGATCATCCAGGAGGAGACCCACATCACCAGCGTTGTCGACCCCTGGGCCGGTAGCTACATGATGGAGAGCCTGACGCAGGAGATGGCCGCCAAGGCCTGGGCCATCATCGAAGAGGTCAACGCGCAAGGCGGCATGACCAAGGCCGTGGACAGCGGCTGGGCCAAGCTGAAGATCGAGGCCAGCGCGGCGGAAAAGCAGGCGCGCATCGATAGCGGGCAAGACGTGATCGTCGGCGTCAACAAGTACAAACTCGCGAAAGAGGATCCGATCGAGATCCGCGAGGTGGACAACGTCAAGGTGCGGCTGGGGCAGATCGCCCGGCTGGAAAAAATCAAGTTGGAGCGAGACGACACGGCGGTACAGGGCGCGCTCGACGCCCTGACCGCCTGCGCGGCCAGTGCAGACCCGAATTCAGGCAACCTGCTGGCCTTGAGCATCGCGGCCGTGCGTTTGCGCGCGACCGTGGGCGAAGTCAGCGATGCGCTGGAAAAAGTCTTCGGCCGCCACCGCGCCGACATCCAGAAGGTGACCGGCGTGTATGCGGCTGCTTACGACAGTGCCGAGGGCTGGGACAAGCTGAAAGCCGAGATTGCGGCCTTCGGTGACGACCACGGCCGCCGGCCGCGCGTGATGATCGCCAAGCTCGGCCAGGACGGCCACGACCGCGGTGCGAAGGTGGTTGCCACGGCGTTTGCCGACCTGGGCTACGACGTCGACATCGGCCCGCTGTTCCAGACGCCCGAGGAATGCGCGCGCCAGGCCATCGAGAACGACGTGCACGCGGTCGGCGTCAGCACGCTGGCGGCGGGGCACAAGACGCTGGTGCCGGCGATCATCGCGGCGCTGAAGGCGCAAGGTGCCGACGACATCATCGTCTTCGTCGGCGGCGTCATTCCGCAGCAGGACTACGGCTTCCTGTACGACGCGGGCGTGAAGGGCATCTACGGCCCGGGCACGCCGATACCGGTGAGCGCGAAGGATGTTCTCGAGCAGATCAAGGCGGCGCAGGCCCGACCCGGCTGCAGCCGATAGAGACGGGCTTGAACATGTTCGCGGCCGACGCGGTGTTGATGCAGCAGGTGCTGGGCCGTGATGGGCCCGGTGGCCCGGCACAGCGCCGCGCCGTGGCCAAGGCCATCACGCTGTTGGAGTCCACGCGAGCCGACCACCGCGCCCGCGCTGACGATTTGCTGAACGCCTTGCTGTCGTCCACCGGCCGCTCTTTTCGTCTCGGCATCAGCGGCGTGCCGGGCGTGGGCAAAAGCACCTTCATCGAAACGCTGGGTCTGTTTCTGATTGAACGCGGCCACCGTGTGGCCGTGCTGGCGGTGGACCCGAGCAGCAGCATCAGTGGCGGCAGCATCCTGGGCGACAAGACGCGCATGGAGCGCCTCAGTATGGACGAGCGGGCCTACATACGCCCCAGCCCGGCCAGCGGCAACCTGGGTGGCGTGGCCGAGAAAACGCGCGAAGCGCTGCTGGTTTGCGAGGCTGCGGGATTTGATGTCGTCATCGTCGAGACCGTGGGTGTGGGGCAGAGCGAAACGGCCGTGGCCGGCATGACCGACATGTTCGTGCTGCTGCAACTGCCCAATGCAGGCGACGACCTGCAGGCCATCAAGAAGGGCGTGATGGAAATCGCCGACCTGGTGGTCATCAACAAGGCCGATCTGGACGAAGCCGCTGCCACGCGCGCGCGGGCGCAGATCAGCAGTGCACTGCGCTGGTTCGGCCCGCACAGCCACAGCGGCACGCAGGTGTTGCAACTGAGTGCGCTGAAGGGCAGTGGTCTGGATGATTTCTGGCAGGCCGTGACCGCCTTCCGCGACGCACAAGACCGCAGCGGTCAATTGACCGAACGCCGCCATGCGCAAGACGAAGCCTGGATGTGGGCGCGCATTGAAAGCGGCTTGCGCCAAGAATTTCACCAGCGTGCGGCCGTGCGCGCGGCCTTGCCGCAAACCATTGCCGATGTGCGAGCCGGCCGGCTCGCAGCATCCGTTGCCGCGCGCCGACTGCTGGACCTCTCCGACCCTCCGAATTGAACGCCGAACGAAGAAAGAACGCCATGCACGACATCATCGAACAGCTGGAAAGCAAGCGTGCCGCCGCGCGACTGGGTGGCGGACTCAAACGCGTCGCCGCGCAACACGGCAAAGGCAAGTTGACGGCCCGCGAGCGACTCGAACTGCTGCTGGACGAGGGTACCTTCGAAGAGTGGGACATGTTCGTCGAGCACCGTTGCAATGACTTCGGCATGCAGGACAACAAGATCCCCGGCGACGGCGTCGTCACCGGCTACGGCATGATCAACGGCCGCCTGGTCTTCGTCTTCAGCCAGGACTTCACCGTCTTCGGCGGCGC
>JANMZP010000207.1:0-3866 GCA_031383435.1 Betaproteobacteria bacterium
GGCCGTTCGCGCCAAGCTGCAAATGATCATTTACGACCGTGAGTCGCACCCGCAAAAGCTGGTGAAAGAGATCAAGGAGCAAGAGGTCTACATGGGCGAAGTGCCCCTGATGACCGACTACGGCTCTTTCGTCGTCAACGGTACCGAGCGCGTCATCGTGTCGCAGCTGCACCGTTCGCCGGGCGTGTTCTTCGAACACGACAAGGGCAAGACGCACAGCAGCGGCAAGCTGCTGTTCAGCGCGCGGATCATCCCGTACCGCGGCTCGTGGCTGGATTTCGAATTCGACCCCAAGGACATCCTGTTCTTCCGCGTCGACCGCCGCCGCAAGATGCCCGTCACGATTTTGCTGAAGGCCATCGGCCTGAATCCGGAATCGATCCTGGCGCACTTCTTCCACAACGACAATTTCCGCCTGATGGACACCGGCGCGCAGATGGAATTCGTTCCTGAGCGCTTGAAGGGTGAGGTCGCGCGTTTCGACCTGACCGACAAGGCTGGCAATGTCGTCGTCGAGAAAGACAAGCGCATCACCGCGCGCCACGTGCGCACGCTGGAACAAGCCGGCACCGGCTTCGTCAGCGTGCCGGAAGACTTCGTCATCGGCCGCGTCATTGCACGCAACATGGTCGACGCCGAGACCGGTGAAATCGTGGCCAAGGCCAACGAGGAAATCACCGAAGCGCTGCTGAAGAAGCTGCGCGTCGCCGGCGTGAAGGAGTTCCAGTGCCTGTTCACGAATGAATTGAACCAGGGTGCCTACATCAGCCAGACGCTGGCGATGGACGAGACGGCCGACCAACTGGCTGCTCGCGTCGCCATCTACCGCATGATGCGGCCCGGCGAGCCGCCGACCGAAGACGCCGTCGAAGCCCTGTTCCACCGCCTGTTCTACAGCGAGGACACCTACGACCTGAGCCGCGTCGGCCGCATGAAGTTCAACGCCCGCGTGGGCCGCGATGTGCCTGAGGGCAAGATGACTCTGAGCAATGACGACATCCTGGACGTCGTCAAGATCCTGGTCGACTTGCGCAACGGCAATGGCGACGTCGACGACATCGACCACCTGGGCAACCGCCGCGTCCGTTGCGTCGGTGAACTGGCCGAAAACCAGTACCGCAGCGGTTTGGCGCGTATCGAGAAGGCCGTCAAGGAGCGTCTGGGTCAGGCTGAGACCGAAGCCTTGATGCCGCATGACCTGATCAACTCGAAGCCGATCAGCGCCGCGCTGAAGGAATTCTTCGGGGCGAGTCAGTTGTCGCAGTTCATGGACCAGACCAACCCGTTGTCCGAGATCACGCACAAGCGGCGCGTTTCGGCCCTGGGCCCGGGCGGCTTGACGCGCGAGCGCGCAGGCTTCGAAGTCCGTGACGTGCACCCGACCCATTACGGCCGCGTGTGCCCGATCGAGACGCCGGAAGGCCCGAACATCGGCCTGATCAATTCGCTGTCGCTGTTCGCGCAATTGAACGAATACGGCTTCCTGGAGACACCGTACCGGCGTGTGGCCGACGGCAAGGTCACGATGGACATCGACTACCTGTCGGCCATCGAGGAAGGCAAGTACGTCATCGCGCAGGCCAATGCGGGCCTGAATGCCGAAGGCAAGCTGATTGATGAGCTGGTGTCGGCCCGTGAGAACGGCGAATCGGTGTTGCTGTCGCCCGAGCGCGTGCAGTACATGGACGTGGCCCCGGCGCAGATCGTGTCGGTGGCGGCTTCGCTGGTGCCCTTCCTGGAGCACGACGACGCAAACCGCGCGCTGATGGGCGCCAACATGCAGCGTCAGGCCGTGCCGGTGTTGCGTCCTGAAAAGGCGCTGGTCGGTACCGGTGTCGAACGCGTCGCTGCGGTCGACTCGGGCACGGTGGTCACGGCGCGCCGCGGCGGCATCGTGGACTACGTCGACACCAACCGCATCGTGATCCGCGTGAACGACGCGGAAACGGTGTCGGGCGAAGTCGGCGTGGACATCTCCAACCTGATCAAGTACCAGCGTTCCAACCAGAACACCAACATCCACCAGCGTCCCATCGTGCAGCGCGGCGACCAGGTCGCTGGCGGTGACGTGGTGGCCGACGGCGCGTCCACCGACCTCGGTGAACTGGCCCTCGGCCAGAACATGCTGGTCGCCTTCATGCCCTGGAACGGCTACAACTTCGAGGACTCGATCCTCATCAGCGAACGCGTCATTGCCGAAGACCGCTACACCTCGATCCACATCGAGGAACTGGTGGTCATGGCCCGCGACACCAAGCTGGGCAGCGAAGAAATCACGCGCGACATCCCGAACCTGAGCGAGCAGCAACTGGCCCGCCTGGACGAGAGCGGCATCGTGTACGTTGGTGCTGAAGTCAACCCTGGCGACGTGCTGGTCGGCAAGGTCACGCCCAAGGGCGAGACCACGCTGACGCCTGAAGAGAAGCTGCTGCGCGCCATCTTCGGCGAGAAGGCTTCGGACGTGAAAGACACCTCGCTGCGTGTCGACCAGGGCACCAACGGCACCGTCATCGACGTGCAGGTCTTCACCCGTGAAGGCATCGTGCGCGACAAACGCGCCCAGCAGATCATCGACGACGAGCTGAAGCGTTTCCGCCTGGACTTGAACGACCAGCTGCGCATCGTTGAAAGCGACGCCTTCGACCGTATCGAGAAGCTGCTGACGGGCAAGGTCGCCAATGGCGGCCCGAACAAGATCGCCAAGGGCACGGTCATCACCAAGGACTACCTGGCCTCGGTGGACAAGTACCACTGGTTCGACATCCGCCCGGCAGACGACGAAGCGGCGAACCAGCTGGAAAGCATCAAGAACGCCAACGACCAGACGCGCCACACCTTCGACCTCGGGTTCGAAGAGAAGCGCAAGAAGCTGACGCAGGGCGACGAACTGCCGGCTGGCGTGCTGAAGATGGTCAAGGTCTACCTGGCTGTGAAGCGCCGTTTGCAACCGGGCGACAAGATGGCCGGCCGTCACGGCAACAAGGGTGTCGTGTCCAAGATCGCTGCCGTTGAAGACATGCCGTACATGGCCGACGGCACGCCAGTGGACATCGTGCTGAACCCGCTGGGCGTGCCTTCGCGGATGAACGTCGGCCAGGTGCTGGAAGTGCACTTGGGCTGGGCCGGCAAGGGCATCGGCCAGCGCATCGGCAACATGCTGCAAGAGCATGCCAAGGTGGCCGAGGTGCGCAAGTTCCTCGACGAGCTGTACAACAAGTCGGAAGGCAAGAGCGAACGCCTGGACGAACTCAGCGATGAGCAAATCCTGGAAATGGCGAAGAACCTCAGCCACGGTGTGCCTTTCGCAACGCCGGTGTTCGACGGTGCGCACGAGACCGACGTGCGCGCCATGTTGAAGCTGGCCTACCCGGACGACATCGCGGCCCGCAAGGGCCTGACGGCCACGCGCACCCAGGCCCGCCTGAGTGACGGCCGTACCGGCGAGGAATTCGAGCGCCCGGTGACGGTCGGCTACATGCACGTGCTGAAGTTGCACCACCTGGTGGACGACAAGATGCACGCGCGTTCAACCGGGCCGTACAGCCTGGTCACGCAGCAGCCTTTGGGCGGCAAGGCGCAGTTCGGCGGCCAGCGCTTCGGCGAAATGGAAGTCTGGGCGCTGGAAGCCTACGGTGCTTCTTACATCCTGCAGGAGATGCTGACCGTCAAGTCCGACGACGTGAACGGCCGCACCAAGGTGTACGAATCCATCGTCAAGGGCGAACACGCCATCGAAGCCGGCATGCCGGAATCCTTCAATGTTCTCGTCAAGGAAATCCGTTCCCTTGGCATCGACATTGAACTTGAGAAGAACTAAGGAGCCGACGCATGAAGGGACTACTCGACCTTTTCAAGCAATTCACCCC
>JANMZP010000079.1:0-1549 GCA_031383435.1 Betaproteobacteria bacterium
TTGGACGCGGCCCTTGGCAGCGCAAGGGTCGATCGGCTCCGACCGGCGTCACAGTTGGCCTGCAGGCCCCCACCGCTCGCCCGGCGCTGTGCAGCTGACTCTGGGGCCACCCCTGCACAAGACTCTGATTCGGACAGGTACCACTGTAGTGGTGTCGGCTGGCCTGTGCCTGCCTGGCTGGCTGTGCGGCGTGACACTTGCCGCGACTTTGCGCTCGGCAAGCCCGGGGCAGCAGGCCTTCAGGCCTTCAGGCCGTCAAGCCGCGTGGGCCAGCCGCAGCACCACGTCCATCACCGGGCATGCTGGCCCCGGCACGCCCAGCAGCGCGCAGGCTGCGGCGTCGTTGACCGTCTGGTAGCGGCCGACCAGCGCTTCGCGCACGCCGAAGACGGCGTCGCGATCCAGGTAGGGGTCTTCTTCATCGAAGAGTTCGCTGACCAGCGTGCGGTGGCCCGGCGCGGCCACGATCAGGTGGTAGTGAGCGGGCCGCCAGCCGGTCAGGCCGGCCGGCTGCACCAGGTCGTGCCAGACCGGGCCGTCCAGCGGAATCTGGTACGGCACCGGGCGGATGGTGGCGATGCTGAAAGCGCCGTGGTCGTCCATGCGCAGTTGGCAGCGCAGGTTGTCGGTGGGCTGCTTCGGGTCCTGCTGCCAGTACAGGCCGTCGGCTGCGTTCTGCCAGAAGTCCAGCGTGGCTTGCGGCAGCGGCTGGCCTTCGTGATCGACCACGCGCCCGCGCAGCAGCACGCGGCGGCCGGCGTTGTCGGCGATCAGGTTCGCAGGGTTGTCCAGCCACGGCGAACCGCTGGCGTGGAAAGGCCCGAGGTTGCTGCCGGGCGTGACGGCCGCGTCAGCCGGGTCGCTGGCCAGCATGTCCACCAGGCTGGACAGGCCGGTCACGTCGGACAGCAACGAGAACTCGCTGCGCGTGCTGCTGCTGATGTCGCCCACGCGGTGCAGGAAGGCCAGGCCGGCGCGCCATTCGGCGTGGCTCAGTTGCACGGTCTTCGCATAGCCGTGCAGCGCCTGCAGCAGGCCTTGCACCAGTTGGCGCTGGCGCGCGTCGGGCAGGCCGGCGTAGCTGGCGACGGCAGCTTCGGTGATGGTCTTCAGGTCGACCTTGCGCATCACTCGATCTTCACGCCGATGTCCTTCACCAGCTTGCCCCACTTCAGCACCTCGCTGTCGATGTAGCGGTGGGTGGCTGCGCGATCCAGGCGCTGGGCGTCCAGCGACAGCGCCTCGAAGCGGTCGAGCACGGCCTTGCTGGTCAGTGCCTTGTTGATCTCGGCGTTCAGCTGGTCCAGCACCGCCGGTGGCGTCCTGGCCGGCGCGAAGATGGCGAACCAGGTGTTGGCCTCGAAGCCCGGGTAGCCCAATTCGGCCACGGTGGGTACGTCGGGCAGTAGCGGGCTGCGCTTGATCGACATCACGGCGATGGGCCGCACCTTGCCGCTCTTCACGAAAGGCACGGCCGGCGGCATCGAGGTGCTGGCGATGGGCACCTGCCCGCTGACCACCGCGTTGGTCGCGGCGGCGGGCTGGAAGG
>JANMZP010000158.1:0-25684 GCA_031383435.1 Betaproteobacteria bacterium
CGGCGTTCATCGCGATGTTGCCGCCGATGCAGCTGGCTTCGGCGGAAGTCGGATCGACCGCGAACACATAGCCCGCGCGCTCGGCCGCATCGGCCACACGCTGCGTCACCACGCCGGCTTCGCTGAACACGGTGGCCACGGGCTGTGACAGACCCGGCAGCGACACCATCTCGACCTCGCTCATCGCCTCGAGCTTTTCGGTGTTGATGACGGCGCTCTTCCACGTCAGCGGCACGGCGCCGCCGGTGTAGCCGGTGCCGCCGCCGCGCGGGATGATGGTCATGCCCAGCTCGATGCAGCCGGCCACCAGCGCGGCCATCTCGGCTTCGCTGTCTGGGGTCAGCACGACGAAGGGGTATTCAACGCGCCAGTCGGTGGCGTCGGTGACGTGGCTGACGCGGGACAGGCCGTCGAACTTGAGGTTGTCTTTGGCGGTGTGGCGGCCCAGCACGCGCTGCGTGACCTTGCGCAGATCCCACACGGCCCGAAAGCGCGCAGCGAATCCCTCGACGGCCGCGTGAGCGGCCGCCAGCAGTTCACCGACCAGCGCGTCGCGCTGCGCATCTTCAGCCGCATTGCGGCGCTTGCTGACTTCGCCGAGGCGGTGCTGCAAGGCATCGATGAGCATCTGCCGCCGCTTCGGGTTGTCCAGCAGGTCGTCTTCCAGATAGGGGTTGCGCTGCACCACCCAGATGTCGCCCAGCACCTCGTACAGCATGCGGGCGCTGCGGCCGGTTTGGCGCTCTTGGCGCAGCAGGCTCAGGATGTCCCAGGCCCGCGCGCCCAACAGGCGGATGACGATTTCGCGGTCGCTGAAGGACGTGTAGTTGTAGGGAATCTCGCGCAGGCGCTTGGCACCATCCTGCGGGCTGCGCGTGGCATCCGCAGCATGGCCGATATCGGTGGCCATCAGAGGTGTGGTGATCGGCAACGGTGCATTCATGGATAGGGTGGCGCTCGGACGGAGGTGACAATGAAAGGCTGCCATGGCCGACGGGTAATCACCGTTGCCACGCTGTCGCCATCCATGACAGAACCCCGATTGTCACAAAGGCCGGCGAGACTCGTCGAACCGGGCGCGAATTGCCTTGAGAACAGCCTCGATGAAGGCCCCCACGGAGACCCCATGAAACTGTCCACCCGCTTGCACGCCCTGGCCACTGCAGCCACCTTCGCGCTCACCACGCTGCCCGCCCACGCCCAAGTCGAAGTGCAGTGGTGGCACTCGATGAGCGGGGCCCTCGGCGAGTGGGTGGGTGACCTGGCCAAGAATTTCAATGCCAGCCAGACCGACTACAAGATCGTGCCGACCTACAAGGGCACCTACCCGGAGTCGATGACCGCGGCCATCGCGGCCTACCGCTCGGGCACCAGCCCGGCCCTGCTGCAGGTTTTCGAAGTCGGCACCGCAACGATGATGGCCAGCAAGGGTGCCATCAAGCCGGTGGGCGAGGTGATGAAGGAGTCGGGCCTGCCCTTCAATCCGACGTCCTATGTCAGCGCGGTGGCCGGCTACTACACGGCACCGAATGGCCAGATGTTGAGCATGCCTTTCAACAGCAGCACCACCATCTTCTATTACAACAAGGATGCCTTCAAGGCGGCTGGCATGGACCCCGATAAGGCCCCATCCACCTGGCCCGAGGTGGCCCTGGCCGCCGCCAAACTGAAGGCCAGCGGCCACAAGTGCCCCTTCACCACCAGTTGGCAAAGCTGGACCCAACTGGAAAGCTTCAGCGCCTGGCACAACGTGGAATTCGCCACCAAGCGCAACGGCTTCGGCGGCCTGGACACGCGGCTGGCCTTCAACACGCCGCTGCACGTGCGCCACATCGAGAACCTGTCCAACATGGCCAAGAACGGCCTGTTCGTCTACAAGGGCCGCAACAACACGCCCGACGCCACCTTCCCCAGCGGTGAATGCGCGATGTACACCGGCTCGTCGGGCCTGTATGGCAGCGTCAAGGCGAACGCCAAGTTCGCCTACGGCATGGCCCCGCTGCCCTACTACCCCGACGTGGCCGGCGCGCCGCAGAACACCGTCATCGGCGGTGCCAGCCTGTGGGTGATGGCGGGCCACAAGCCGGCCGAATACAAGGGCGTGGCCGCTTTCTTCAACTACCTCAGCAGCCCCGAGGTGCAGGCCGCCAGCCACCAGCGCACCGGCTACCTGCCCATCACCACGGCCGCCTTCAAGCTCACCGACAGCAGCGGTTTCTACAAGAAGTTCCCGGGTACCGACGTCGCCCCCAACCAGATGATCCGCAAGGCCACCGACAAGTCGCGCGGCATCCGGCTGGGCAATTTCGTGCAGATCCGGACCATCGTCGACGAAGAGATGGAACAGGTCTGGGGCGGCAAGAAAACGGCCAAGGAAGGGCTGGATGAAGCGGTGAAGCGCGGCAACGAGCAGTTGGAGAAGTTCCAAAAAGCCAACAAGGGCTGAACGGCTTGGCGACCGAAAAGCGCGTCTTCTTCCGGTCGGCATGGCTGCCCTGGGTGCTGATGGCACCCCAGGTGGCCGTCATCGCCGTGTTCTTTTTCTGGCCGGCCTGGGAAACGCTGCTGCAGTCCTTGCAACAGCAAGACGCCTTCGGCACCAGCACCGAATGGGTCGGCTTCGAGAACTTCAAGGCCCTGTTGGCCGACTCCAGCTACGGGGCTTCGTTCAAGACGACGGCCGTGTTCTCGGTGCTGGTGGCGGTGTTCGGGCTGGCCATCTCGCTGCTGCTGGCGGTGATGGCCGACCGCGTCGTCAAGGGCGCGCTGGCCTACAAGACGCTGCTGATCTGGCCCTATGCGGTGGCCCCGGCGGTGGCCGGCGTGCTGTGGCTGTTCATGTTCGCGCCCAGCGTCGGCGTGGTGTCCTACGCGCTGCGCTCGGCAGGCTTCGAATGGAACCATTTGCTGAACGGCAACCACGCGATGGCGCTGATCGTGATGGCTGCCGTGTGGAAGCAGATTTCCTACAACTTCCTGTTCTTCCTGGCCGGCCTGCAGTCGATACCCAAGTCGCTGCTGGAAGCCGCAGCCATCGACGGCGCGAAACCCTGGCGGCGCTTCTGGACCATCGTCTTCCCGCTGCTGTCACCGACGACGTTTTTCCTGTTGGTGATCAACATGGTCTACGCCTTCTTCGACACCTTCGGCATCATCGACGCAGCGACCGAGGGTGGCCCGGGCCGGGAGACTTCGGTACTGGTCTACAAGGTCTACTACGACGGCTTCAAGGCACTCGACCTGGGCGGCTCGGCTGCGCAGAGCGTGGTGCTGATGGTCATCGTGGTGGGCCTCACCGTCTTGCAGTTCCGCTTCGTCGAGAAGAAAGTGAACTACTGACATGGTGGCGTCCTGATGGTCGAGAACCGCCGCTGGCTGAATTGGCTGTCGCACGCCGTGCTGATCCTGGGCGTGCTGTGCGTGGCGCTGCCGGTCTACATCACCTTCGTCGCGTCCACGCACACGGCGCAGGCCATCGTGCAGGTGCCGATGCCGCTGCTGCCCGGCACCGAGTTCTGGAACAACTATGTGGCCGTGCTGACAGGCACCGGCCACGGCCCGGGTTCCAGCGCGCCGGTGGGCCGCATGATGTGGATCAGCCTGGTGTCGGCGCTGGTCATCAGCCTGGGCAAGATCGCGATCAGCCTGCTGTCGGCCTTCGCCATCGTCTACTTCCGTTTTCCTTTCCGCATGTTCTTTTTCTGGGCCATCTTCGTCACGTTGATGCTGCCGGTGGAGGTGCGCATCTTCCCGACCTACAAGGTGGTGGCCGACCTGGGCATGTTGAACAGCTATGCCGGCCTGACCATTCCGCTGATCGCCTCGGCCACCGCCACCTTCCTGTTCCGCCAGTTCTTCATGACGGTGCCGGATGAGCTGGTCGAAGCTGCGCGCGTGGACGGTGCGGGGCCGATGCGCTTTTTCAAGGACATTTTGGTGCCGCTGTCATCCACCAGCATCGCGGCCTTGTTCGTGATCCAGTTCATCTACGGCTGGAACCAGTATCTGTGGCCGCTGCTGGTGACGACCAACGAGGACATGTACCCGGTGGTCATCGGCATCAAACGCATGATTTCCGGCGGCGACTCGGCCCAGCAATGGAACCTGGTGATGGCCACCGCGATGCTGGCGATGTTGCCCCCCGCGCTGGTGGTGATGCTGATGCAGAAGTGGTTCGTCAAGGGCCTGGTGGACACCGAGAAATGAACGAGAGCACATGGGCGCGATAGCACTCCGCAACGTCGAAAAAAGCTACGGTTCAGGACCGAAGGCCAACAAGGTCATCCACGGCGTGAGCGCAGAGATTACCGACGGCGAATTCATCGTCATCGTGGGTCCCAGCGGCTGCGGCAAGAGCACGCTGCTGCGCATGGTGGCGGGGCTGGAAGTCATCACCGGCGGCGAGATCGACATCGGCGGACGCGTCGTGAACGGGCTGGAGCCGGCCGAGCGCGACATCGCGATGGTCTTCCAGAACTACGCGCTCTACCCGCACATGAGCGTCTTTGAGAACATGGCCTACGGGCTGAAGATTGCCAAGCTGCCGAAAGCCGAGATCGAAGCGCGGGTGCAGAAGGCGGCGAAGATTCTGGAGCTGGGCGCGCTGCTGCAGCGCAAGCCGCGTGAACTGTCGGGCGGCCAGCGCCAGCGCGTGGCCATGGGCCGCGCCATCGTGCGCCAGCCGCAGGTGTTTTTGTTCGACGAACCGCTGTCCAACCTGGACGCCAAGCTGCGTGCCGCCACACGGCTGGAAATCCAGAAGCTGCACGCCGAGTTGGGCGTCACCTCGCTCTTCGTCACCCACGACCAGGTCGAGGCGATGACGCTGGCCCAGCGCATGATCGTGATGAACGCCGGCCGCATCGAACAGATCGGCACGCCCGAGGAGGTCTACGGAAAGCCGGCCACCACCTTCGTGGCCAGCTTCATCGGCTCACCACCCATGAATCTCATCGAAGGTCATGCCGATGGCGATCGCTTCGTCGTCGGCCAGGAAACCTTGAAATTGCCAGCGGCCGCGCCGCGCGCGGGCAGACTGCTGATGGGGGTACGTCCGGAGCACATCGCGATCGATCTCGACGGCGCCTGGCGGCTGCAGGTCGAGACAACGGAGATGCTCGGAGCTGAGCGGCTGCTGCACGGGCGGCTTGCGGGCAGCGCATTCACACTGCGCGTGGATGCCATGACGTGGGCTGCGCGCCCAGGCGATGAAGTGCCGCTGGCGGTCAATGCCGCGCGCCTGCACTGGTTCGACAGCAGCAGCGGACAGCGGGTGTGAACGCGTGACGGCCTTGTTCGAACCCTGGCCACTGCCGCTGTGGATTGCCCACCGCGGTGCCGGCAAGCTGGCACCCGAGAACACGCTGGCCGCGTTTCGCGTCGGTGCTTCGCACGGCTTTCGCGCTTTCGAATGCGACGTGAAGCTCAGCGCCGACGGCGTGCCTTTCTTGCTGCACGACAGCACGCTGGACCGCACGACGCCCGTGCGCGGCGTGGCCGGCTTGAAGGACTGGGCCGAACTGTCGCGCACCGATGCCGGCGGCTGGCACTCGCGCGCCTTTGCCGGTGAACCCATCCCCAGCCTGGCGCTGATCGCGCGCTACGTGCAGCGCAACGGCTTTGCACTGAACATCGAGATCAAGCCAACGCCCGGCCAGGAACACGCCACCGGCCTGGCTGTGGGCCGTGCGTGTCTGCACCTGTGGCACAGCCAGGTGCCCGCGGGGCAGTTGCCGCTGTTCAGCAGCTTCCGGCCCGAAGCGCTGCAGGGCGCGCTTGAGGCCGCGCCGCAGATACCGCGCGCCTTGCTGCTCGACAAGCTGTGGCCGGGTTGGTGGGAAGCCGCGCAGGCGCTGGGCTGCGTGGCCGTCGTCACCCATTACAACGTGATGGACGCCGAACTGCTGGCGCGTCTGCACGGCGACGGCTTGCGCGGGCTTTGCTACACGGTGAACGATCCGGCCGAAGTGCAACGGCTGCTGCACATGGGCATAGCCGGGATCATCACCGACGCGGTGGACCGCTTCGCACCGGACGCTGCTGGATGGCCCGACTGATCGTCAGGCGGCAGCGCTTCAGCCCGCCGGCCGCACGTCGGCTTCCAGCCCCAGCCATTCCGATTCCCGCTCGGGTTCGGGCAGGCGCTTCAGGTCGCGGATCAGCGGCAAGCGCCACGCCACGATGACCAGCAGCACCGATACGCCACCCGCGAAACCCAGCGCCGCGCGCAGGCCCACGTGCTCGCCCAGCCAGCCGCCCAGCAAGGCACCCGGTGCGGCGGCCAGCAGTGTCAGCCAGCGCATGGTGCTGGTCATGCGACCCAGCAGCGGCTCGGGCGTCACAGCCTGGCGCAGGGCCAGGAAGTTGATGAAGATGAAGACGGCACCGGTGGTGAACAGCATCAGCATGGCCGCGAAAGCCGCCACGCCCCAGGCATTGGCCGGTGCCACCGCCAGCAACAACCAACCCGCGCCGCAGATCGCGTAACCCACCACCAGGCAAGGCCCGGGGCCGATGCGGTGGCTGATGCGACGGCCCAACACGCTGCCACTGATGGTGCCCAAACCCATGCCCATGTAGCACAGGCCGATGGCATGTTCACTGAGGCCCAGGGTGCGCGTGGCGAACAGGATCTGCACCGTCACGGCCGCGTAGTGGCACATCTGCCAGACGCCCATCAGGATGCCCAGCGTCAGCAGCAAGCGGTTGCCGATGACGAAGCGCAGGCCCACCTGCAGGTCGCGCAGGAAGTGGCCGGGTGGGCGGACTTCGCGGCGTTCGTGGATGTTGATGCCGCGCAGGATCAGCGCCGAACCCAGCAGCAACACGGCGTTGACCAGCAGGGCCAGCGGCGCGCCGAAGACCTTGATCAGCGCGCCGGCCAGACCCGGTCCGGCAACTTCAGCGCCGGATGTGGCCAGCGCGTTCTTGGCATGCGCTTCAACCAGGCGGTCCCGCGCCACCACCTGGGTCAGCACGATCTGCGCGGCAGTGCCCGAGACCGTGTGCACCACGCCCAGCATGAAGCCCACGGCATACAGCCAGCCCATGCCCAACCAACCCATCCACCAGGCCAAGGGCACGCTGGCCGCCGCAAAAGCCGCCAGCGTTTCGCCGACCACATACACCGGCAACTTGCGCCGCCGATCCAACCACACGCCGCCGGGCAATGAGAACAACAAGAAGGGCAGCAGTTCGATGGCCGTCAACAGACCCATCTGTGTCGGGCTGGCCTGCAGCAGCACCGCGGCTGTCAGCGGCAGCGCCAGCAGCATCACCTGGTTGCCGAAGCTGCTGGTGAGGATGGAGGTCCACAGCTTCAGGTAGGCCGGATCGCGCAGCAGGTCGTTGGCGGCGATCTTGGGCAGCACGCTCAGGACCGGTAATCCGCGTTGATGCTGACGTAGTCGTGCGACAGATCGCAAGTCCAGACGGTGGTCTGGGCCGTGCCCCGGTGCAGGGCGATGCGGATGGTGATTTCGCTCTGCTTCATGACGCGCTGGCCGTCTTCTTCACGGTAGCTGGGCAGGCGGCCGCCAGCACGCACGACGGCCACATCGTCCAGGTCCATGTCGATCGCGTTCTGGTCCAGGTCGGCGATGCCGGCGTAGCCCACCGCCGCCAGGATGCGGCCCAGGTTGGGGTCGCTGGCGAAGAAGGCCGTCTTGACCAGCGGCGAGTGCGCGATGGCGTAGGCCGCCAGCTTGCATTCGGCCTCGTCGCGGCCACCCTGCACCGTGACGGTGATGAACTTGGTGGCACCTTCGCCGTCGCGCACGATGGCCTGGGCCAGTTGCTGGGCCAGCGACGCCAGGGCGTCGCGCAAAATTTTTCCCTCAACCGAGTCGAGCGCAGTGACGGCCGCATGGCCGGCCTGCTGGGTGGCCATCAGCACCAGTGAATCGTTGGTCGAGGTGTCGCCATCGATGGTGATGCGGTTGAAGCTGAGGTCGGCGGCCTCCTGCAACAGCGGCTGCAGCAGGGCCGGTGCGATGACCGCGTCGGTGGCGATGAAACCCAGCATCGTCGCCATGTTCGGGCGGATCATGCCGGCGCCCTTGCTGATGCCGGTGAGCGTGACCGTACGCCCGCCGATCTGCACCTGGCGCGAACTGGCCTTGGGTACTGTGTCGGTGGTCATGATGCCGCTGGCGGCATCGGCCCATGCGTCGGCTCGCAGGTCTTGCAAGGCGGCGGGCAGGCCGGCTTCGATGCGGTCCACCGGCAGGGTTTCCATGATCACGCCAGTCGAAAACGGCAGCACCTGGGCGGGCTGCACGTCCATCAAGGCAGCCAGCGCCACGCAAGTGCGCCGCGCGCGGGCCAGGCCGTCAGCGCCGGTGCCGGCGTTGGCATTGCCGGTGTTGACGAGCACGGCGCGCACCGCGCTGCCGCCCTGCAGATGTTCGCGGCAGATCTGCACCGGCGCGGCACAAAAACGGTTTTGCGTGAAGACACCGGCGACGGCGGTGCCGGCATCCAGTACGAAGACCACCAGGTCACGCCGGTTGGCCTTGCGGATACCCGCCATGGCAATGCCGATGCGCACACCGGGAACCGGATGGAGGGACTGGGGATCGAGGGCGGCGAGATTGACAGGCATGTGGGTGCTGCGTTGGCCTTGGGTGGTGCGCTTCATTCTAGGAGTAGCGTTCGCGCCGGCCAGCAGGCAGCGGCGCGCCCTTGCAGATCCTGGCCCACCCTTCACTTGGGGGGCCCTGCAGGCCCTGCTCGCATGCACCCGCGCCGGGCTTCTGGTTCTATGCTTGGCTTGCTTTCGCATCCAGCCTGCAGCATACGAATCGCACATGAAAATCTGTCCCCTTTTCAGCCTGCTGGCGCTCGCCGCAACCACCTCGCCGGCCTGGTCCGAGACCTGTTCCGACACCAATTTTTCGAGCCTGGCCGCTGTCGCCTGCAACGGGTCTCACGCCGGCGAATTGAGCGGCTTGCCGACGGAGAGCACAGCGCTCGCAGCCCAGTGGGGCGGCGCTTGGGCCTTTGCCGGGCGCAGCGATGCCAGCGGCAACGGCCCCTTCACCGGCAACCCGCAAGTCGCCTTCAGCGGCGCGCTGGTCTGGGACACGCCCACCAGCGGCGACTTTGTCATCGGCCTGGTGGCTGCCGGCCAGTACAGCTGGTACCGCTTCCAGTCGGCATCGCCGGTCACCGCACTCACCTTCGACAGCACCGAAGGCGTGGCCACCAGCCCGCAAGGCAATCCGCTGAGCCTGTCTTACGCGGCCCTGTATGTCAGCGCCGTGCCGGAAGTCGGCAGCGCGGCCTTGTTGCTGGCCGGCTTGGCCGCGACGGCTGCCGGGTTGAAACGACGGCAGCAGCGCTGAACAGGCCGTGAAACAAAGAGCCCCGCATGCGGGGCTCTTTTCATAGGCGAATACCGGACTCAGCCGGTCTTGCGCTTGCGGCTGGCATAGCCCACGACGCCCAGGCCCAGCAACAGCATCGCGTACTCGCTGGGTTCCGGCACCGCCGCAGCCTGCGTGATTTCAGCGATATAGGTGTGCCAAATTGCGCGGAACAGGGTCTGGTTGGGCGGCGGCAGGAAAGCCCAGGGTGCTGCGTATTCGCCGATGGCGTAGAACTTCGTGTGGTCGCTCGGGTCGATGGTGACCGCCGCGTAATCACCCCAACGTTCGCGGCAGGCGGTCGTCACCGTCGTGCAGTGGTAGTCCGACACATCGCTGACGCGCAACAACAGTTCGCTGCCGTCCTGCACCAGGTTGTTGCCCGACACGTCATAGGCCCGCGCCATGAAGCTGATGTTGCCATCGGCCTTGCCGTCGCCATTCAGGTCGGCGGTCTGGAACCCGGAGCGGTTGTAGGCAATCACTGCCTCACCCAGTTCATTGACGGCGACGGAACCCTCGTAATAGTCGTAATTGGCGTCCTGGATCTTGCCGCTGGACAACAGCGCGCCGGTGCTCGCATCCACCACGGTCCAGCGTACCGCTGCCGCTGTGCCGACGTCTGCCGCCACGGTCGCCGTCGAATAGATCTTGCCGTTGACTTGAACGGCGTTGGCGGTGATGCGCGGGCTCAAGGTGTCGACGGTGCGCGTGCCGTCGGGTTGGCGTCCCAGCGGCGCTTGCGTATAGCCCGAGCCGGCGATGTTGACGGAGGCGGTTTGAGTCGCCCCCGCTGCGTTCACTCCGTTGACCTTATAGAACACCTGCGAGTTGAAATCACGGCTGTCGGCGATGAGCGAAACCGTATTCGTCGGGTTGCCTTGCCAATTCACGGCGGGCTGGATGGCAAAGCCGTTGTCAGGCCCCGCCAGCGGCGTGTTGAAAGTGGTCATGCCCGCCAGACTGGGCGCGCCACCAAACAGACTGGTTTTCGGAATCACGAACAGGCTGGTGCCGGTGAAGCTGGGCGTGAAATTGTTCGTGCCGATGTACAGGCCCTTGTCGTCCAGGCCCAGGGTCGGGTAATCGGCGGTTTGCGAGGTGGTGGGCAGCGCCGTGATCTGGGTCGACTTCCACGTGCCCAGGGCACTGGCGGTGTCGGAAATGCCGATGTTGATCAGGTTGCCGGTGCCGCCAAAACCGATCATGACCCAACGGTTGGTGTAGTGATCGAAGAGCACCCGCTGGTCGCCGCCCGCACCGCCAGGCAAACCGGCGGCCGTCCAGAAGGCCGGTGCGCTGACCCGCGACAGCACGCCGCCCGTGCCCTTGTCGTACACCGTGATGCTGCCGTTGGTGGACTCCAGGAACTGCGTGGTGCCGATGGCGCCCATGGTGTCGGGCGGACGGAAGCACTGGGCAATCGCCGGCTGGCAGTTGTCCAGTTGCGACGTGCCCTCCCACCCGCGGACCAGAAAGGCTTGCGCCGACGCCGAAGCGACGGCGGTGAGTGCAGATACCGCCAAAAAGGTCGACCGCGCGGCCCTGGCTGAAAGCAATTTCGACATGACCAAAACTCCTGAAAAGAACTTGCAGGCAAACCGGAATTGGTTACGCGATATCGGTGCAGCACCCAGCATGGAGGCCTTTTGGGGGTGGCCGTCGCCCGGCCCAACCCGGCTCGCAGCGGCATCTGCCACGGCCCCTCTTCATGCAGCATCAATTCACGCAACAAGCGTAGAGGTGCGGCGGCATCTTCAGCAATGAAAAAGCAGCGTCACCCCCCTGATTCAGGGGCGGAACAACCCTGCAGGCGCCAGGCCCGGAACGGGCGGCTCCACAGGGGCGCGAATCGGGCAAATGGTGTATTCCCTGCCCGTCCCGCCCCCGGATCGCGGGGTCTCATGCGCCGTTGTGACTGATAGCCTTGCATCACAAGTGGCGATAGGCCGGCAATGGAATGGAAACATTCCATCCGCTTTGCAAAGCGCAAGCGGTGGCGGTGGTTCGCACTTTCCTTCCAACCCTCGTTCGATCTGGAGTGTTCATGACTGTTCTTGCCCACCGCGCCCACCCGGGTGTTCTGAAGTCGGTTTCCGTGGCTTGCGCCATGGCCTTGATGCTGGCTTCGGCCGCGTCGCACGCCCAGGTCGCCAAGCCGTACTTCGAATTCAAGAAGCCCGGCATGGTCCAGATCCCTGGTGACCTGTCGCTGGACACCAACGGCGCCTCTGCACCCGTGATCAATGCCGTCGGCATGTACAAGCTGGGCTTCGAAGGGGTCAGCCAGTACGACGGCGCCGCCTTCACCCCGTCCCGCAACTTCATCCCGCCCGACACCATCGGTGCCGTGGGCGGCACGCAGTACATGGAAACGACGAACGGCTCCTATGCCGTTTTTGACAAGAACACGGGCCTGCGCACCTCGCTGATGTCGGACACCGCTTTTTGGCTGGCTGCTGGTCAGCCGGGTGTGCCGAACGGCGACTCGCGCGTGATGTACAACGCCGCTGCCAGCCGTTGGGTGGCGATATCCTTTGCCTCCAGCGCGTCCAACATTCAGATCGCCATCTCGGACACCGACAACGCGCTGGGCAGTTGGAAGTCGACCCAGTTCACGGGCTATTCGGGTTTCGGTTTCGGCGCCACCGCCGACTACCCCACGCTGGCGATGGACAAGAACGCGCTGTACATCGGCACCAACAATTTCGCGCCCCTCACCGCGGGCGGCACCAACAGCTTCCGTGGCACGACGCTGAATGTCATCCCGATGGCCAGCCTGTTCAATGCCGGGGCGCCGACGACGACCAACTTGCAGCAGTTCGTCACGCCTTACGACAGCGCCAGCACCACCAACGTGGATCGCGGCTTCGCGATCCAGGGCGTGAACAGCAGCAGCGCTGGCAGCACCGGCAAGGTGGTGGCTGCTTCGCTGTTCGTGACCGACAACCTGGCCTACACCGTGAACGGGCTGAGCACCACCTCGGCCACAGGCGCCACCCTGGGTGCCGTCACCTTTGCGGGTACCAGCGCCAATTCGCCGGTGGCAGCCCGCCAGCCCTCGGTGGCCATCCCGGCCAACCAGGCCATCGTGGCCGCTGGCGACGAGCGCACCAGCAGCAGCGTCTACGAAGTCAACGGCCGCATCTACGCGGTGACCACGGTTGACCCGCTGGGTGGTACCGCTGAAGACCGCATCCGCGTGACGGTGCTGGACGCCAACACTTTCGCGCTGCTGTCGGTGACCGACATCGGCGACGCCGGCTACGACTACTACCAAGGCTCCATCGGCATCAATTCCGCCGGCAAGGTCGTGGTGGCCTACAACCGTTCGGGTCTGGATCCGGCCACGGGCAAGATCAGCTTCATGGCCCGTGTGTTCGACACCACCGGTACCGGTTCGCTGTCGGCTGTCGGCAGCGAAATGCTGCTGAAGGAAAGCCTGACCGACGACTACCACAACGGTTCGCTCTTCGGTGCGGCCAGCGTCGGTCGTCAGCGCTGGGGCGATTACAGCTCGGTGTCGCTGGACCCGACCAATGACAGCCAGTTCTACGTCATTGGCGAATTCGCGCGCGAGTACAACAACGCCGCCGGTGGCCACCCGGGTGGCACGGGCGGCTCGCGTTGGGGCACCTGGATTGCCGTGATCGACGTTGCTGCGGCCGTGCCGGAACCTTCGACCTATCTGCTGATGGTGCTGGGCCTGGGTGCCGTGGGCTTTCTGGCGCGCCGCCGGCCAGGCGCTGCGCTGAACGCGTAAACGCAGGGACAAGTCAGGCGCCACCGGCGCATGATGGGCAGGTCGGGGCAGCCCGCCTGCCCTTTTTCATTTGGAGACCCATTCGTGGCGTACAAAGTCAGCTTGAAGTCCTTGGCAACGCTTGGAGGTCTGCTCACCGTGGTCACAGCAACAACCGCCGGCACGGCATCCAGCGCCTTGGTCGGGCAATGGGCCGGGGACCGCCTGCAGCTGGTCATCGATGCGCAGGGCGGGCGTGTGGAAAGCGACTGCGCCAGCGGCCGCTTTGCAGGCCCCGTCACGGCCTCTGCCGATGGCAAATTCAGCGCGCAGGGCAGTTTCGAGAACCACCAGCCCGGCCCGCAGCGGGTCGATGTGAAAAGCGAGACTTCGGCGCGTTACAGCGGTGAACTGCAGGGTGGCGTGCTCACGCTGTCCATCACGCCCGCGGGCACCAGCACAAGCACCAGCACGAGCACGAGCGCCAGCGTGGCCCAGGTTTTCACGCTGCAGTCGGGCGCGCGCATCAAGCTGCTGCGCTGCCTTTGAAGGGCGCTGCGGCAGCGCAGCACCCCCGAACGGACCAGCCCTCCCGGGCCGATCAGCCGATCAGGCCAGCTTGCCGTGGCAGGCCTTGTACTTCTTGCCGCTGCCGCAAGGGCAAGGGTCGTTGCGGCCGACCTTGGGCACATCGGCCAGCGCGGTGGCCGGGTCGATTTCTGAGGAGACGCTGCCGTCTTCGTTGGGGTGGGTGTAGGTCATGTTGGCGATCTGCTCGGCCTGGGCCTCCATCACCTCGGCGGCCTGCGTCACCTGCTCGGGCGACTGGATGCGCACGTTCATCAGCACCCGCGTGACTTCCATCTTCACCACATCGAGCAACTGGCTGAACAGGTCGAAGGCCTCGCGCTTGTATTCCTGCTTGGGGTTCTTCTGGGCGTAGCCGCGCAGGTGGATGCCCTGACGCAGGTAGTCCAGCGCAGCCAGGTGTTCACGCCAATGGCTGTCGATGGCCTGCAGCAGCACCATGCGCATGAAGGGCGTGAACTGCTCGCCGCCAACCAGTTCCAGCTTGGCCGCGAAATGGCGGTCGGCCGCGGCCACGACCAGGGCCACGAGGTCGTCGTCGGTGACGGAATCGCTCTTCTCGACCTCGGCCTTCAGCGCCACATCCAGCTGCCATTCCTCACGCAGCACGCGCTCCAGGGCGTCCAGGTCCCACTGCTCTTCCAGCGTACCGGCAGGCACGAAGGTGCGCACCACGTCGCTCATCGTGCTCTTGCGCAGGTTGGTGATTTGCGCGTCGAGATCGCTCGCTTCCAGGATCTCGTTGCGCTGCTGGTAGATGACCTTGCGTTGGTCATTCGCGACGTCGTCGTATTCCAGCAGTTGCTTGCGCATGTCGAAGTTGCGCGCCTCGACCTTGCGCTGCGCACTTTCGATGCTGCGGTTGACGATGCCGGCCTCGATGGCCTCACCCTCGGGCATCTTCAGGCGGTCCATGATGGCCCGCACGCGGTCGCCCGCAAAGATGCGCATCAGCTGGTCGTCCAGGCTCAGGTAGAAGCGGCTGGCGCCCGGGTCGCCCTGGCGGCCTGAGCGCCCACGCAGCTGGTTGTCGATGCGCCGGCTTTCGTGGCGTTCGGTGGCCACGATGCGCAGGCCACCGGCGGCCTTCACCTGGTCATGCAGCGACTGCCATTCGTCCTTCAGTTGCTGCTCGCGGCGCGTACGCTCATCGGGTACCAATGCCGCGTCTTCTTCGAGGAACTGGATCTGCTTCTCGACGTTGCCGCCCAGCACGATGTCGGTGCCGCGGCCGGCCATGTTGGTGGCGATGGTGATCACCCCCGGCCGACCGGCCTGGGCCACGATCTCGGCCTCGCGGGCGTGCTGCTTGGCGTTCAGCACCTGGTGCGGCAGCTTGGCAGTGGTCAGCAGCGCCGAGATCAATTCGGAATTCTCGATCGACGTGGTGCCCACCAGCACCGGCTGCCCACGCGCATGGCAATCGCGGATGTCGGTGGTGACGGCGTCGTACTTCTCTTTCGTCGTCTTGTAGATCAGGTCGTTGTCGTCCTTGCGGATCGTCGGCCGGTTCGGCGGGATCACCACCGTTTCCAGGTTGTAGATCTCCTGGAATTCATAGGCCTCGGTGTCGGCCGTGCCGGTTATGCCGCCCAGCTTGCCGTACATGCGGAAATAGTTCTGGAAGGTGACCGAGGCCAGCGTCTGGTTCTCAGACTGGATCTGCACGCCTTCCTTGGCCTCGACGGCCTGGTGCAGGCCGTCGCTCCAGCGGCGGCCCGTCATCAGGCGGCCGGTGAATTCGTCGACGATCACGACTTCGCCCTCTTGCACCACGTAATGCTGGTCGCGGTTGTAGAGGTGGTTGGCGCGCAGCGCGGCGTACACGTGGTGCATCAGCGCGATGTTCGACGGGTCGTACAGGCTCGCGCCTTCCGGCAGCAGGCCGGCTTCGCTGAGCAGCTGCTCGGCCTTCTCATGGCCCGATTCGGTCAGGAAGACCTGGTGCGTTTTTTCGTCGACGGTGAAGTCGCCAGCGTCGATCACGCCTTCGCCGGTGCGGATGTCTTCCTCACCGATCTGCTTCTTCATGCGCGGCACCACCGCGTTGATGCGCACATACATCTCGGTGTGGTCTTCGGCCTGGCCCGAGATGATCAGCGGCGTGCGGGCCTCGTCGATCAGGATCGAATCGACCTCGTCGACGATGGCGTAGTTCAGGCCGCGGGCGACACGGTCGCGCACGTCCTGGACCATGTTGTCGCGCAGGTAGTCGAAGCCGAATTCGTTGTTGGTGCCGTAGGTGATGTCGGCGCCAAATGCCGCCTGCTTTTCTTCGCGCGACATGCCCGCGACGTTGACACCCACCGTCAAACCGAGGAAGTTGTAGAGGCGACCCATCCATTCGGCGTCGCGCCGCACCAGGTAATCGTTGACTGTCACCAAGTGAACGCCCTTGCCAGACAGCGCGTTCAGGTAGACAGCCAAAGTGGCCATCAGCGTCTTGCCTTCGCCGGTGCGCATCTCGGCAATCTTGCCCTGATGAAGCGCTATGCCGCCGATCAGCTGCACGTCGAAGTGGCGCATCTTCAGCGCGCGCTTGCCGCCTTCACGCACCGTGGCGAAGGCCTCGGGCAACAGGTCATCGAGCGACGCGCCGTCCGCCACCCGCTTGCGGAATTCTTCGGTCTTGGCGCGCAGTTCGGTGTCGGACAGCGCTTCGAACTGCGCTTCCAGCGCGTTCACCTTCTCGACGATGCGCCGATAGGTCTTGAGCAGGCGCTCGTTCCGGCTGCCGAATATCTGGGTCAGGATCTTGGGGAACATGCGGCGTCGAGCTCTCGGGGTTCGGTTGCAAGCGCCGCCGCCGGTTCAGGCGGCAAGGCGCGTGCAGGTCCATCTGGGGGTGCGGTGGCCGCTTGCAAGTCGAGCCCCGGCTGCGTGCCCCCCATGAAAGCGGGGTGTGGTTCTGCAGGGAAAAGGGCGTCGTTCGGCGCACGCAAAGCATTCGAGTTTATCACCCGACCAAGGCACGCCGACCCCGGCCGCCACCGGGGTCGTTAGACTGCGAGTGTGCCTTCCACCACCCACCTCGGACTCAAGCTGGCCACCGCCCTGGGGCGCAGCGAACCGCTGGTTGGCCTGCTGCAAAGGGTGCGTGAATCGAAGGCGCGGCTGGATGCCTTGAGCCTTGTGTTGCCCCCAGCCTTGCGCGCCGGCATCCGGTCCGGGCCGCTGGACGACGAGGCCTGGCAACTGCTGGTGGACAACGCCGCCGTGGCCGCCAAGCTGCGCCAACTGCTGCCCGCGCTGGAAGCCGAACTGCGCACCCACGGCTGGAGCGAGCCACCGATCCGGATCAAGGTGTTGCCGCGCGCCTGACCGGCGCTCGCGGCACCTGATTCGGTGGTGCCGGCTTTCGGAATCGAACCGAAGACCTTCCGCTTACAAGGCGGGTGCTCTACCAACTGAGCTAAGCCGGCACGGCTGAAAATTGTAGATGGGCGCGCAAGCGATATCCCCAGACCCGGATGCCGCGGCGCGCGGCTGCGGATCTACTTGATGCGCTTCAGCGCCGGACGGCCACCCGGCGGCGGGGTCCCGTCGGGCGGGGGTGGCTCAGGCCGTTCGCCCGTCACCTCGGTTGCCGCGGGCAATGCCGTTGGCTGGAGAGCCGTCGGTTCGCTGCTGGCCAGACGCAAGCCCCGGATCGGGCTGGCACCCGCCTCGACCGGTGCCTGGGTCTTGGAGCCGCCATCCGTGGGCATCGGGAAGGCCATGCCCTGCCCGTTTTCACGGGCGTAGATGGCCACCACGTGGTCGACGGGCACCTTGATTTCGCGGGCCATGCCGCCAAAACGCGCCTTGAACTCGACGAACTCGTTGCCCAGTTGCAGCCCCGAGGTCGCCTCGAAGCCGACGTTGAGCACGATTTCGTTGTTCTTCACGTACTCCATCGGCACCTGCACGCCGGCACCCACGTGCACGGCGATGTAGGGCGTGAAACCGTTGTCCGAACACCAGTCGTGCAGCGCCCGCAACAGGTACGGGCGGGTGGACGTGCCTTGGGCATCGAGTGACTCAACCATCGCCTGTTCGCCCGTCTTACTTGCGCATGACCTTTTCGGAAGGCGTCAGCGCCTCGATGTAGGCCGGGCGCGAGAAGATGCGCTCGGCGTACTTCAGCAGCGGCACGGCGTTCTTCGACAGGTCGATGCCGTAGTAATCCAGGCGCCACAGCAGCGGCGCGATGGCCACGTCCAACATGCTGAAGTCATCCCCCAGCATGTACTTGTTCTTCAGGAAGATCGGGGCCAGCTGCGTCAGGCGGTCGCGAATCTGGTCGCGCGCCTTTTCCAACTGCTTTTCGGTGGCCTTCACGCCACGGCCTTCCAGCAGGTTAACGTTGCTGAACAGCTCTTTCTCGAAGTTGAAGAGGAACAGCCGCACCCGGGCGCGCGCCACCGGGTCGCCGGGCATCAGCTGCGGGTGCGGGAACCGCTCGTCGATGTATTCGTTGATGATGTGCGACTCGTACAGGATCAGGTCGCGTTCGACGAGGATGGGCACCTCGTTGTACGGGTTCATCAGCGCGATGTCTTCGGGCTTGGCGAAGATGTCGACGTCACGGATCTCGAAATCCATGCCTTTCTCGAACAGCACAAAGCGGCAGCGGTGCGAATAGGGGCAGGTCGTTCCGGAATACAGCACCATCATGGCGTGGGCCTTTCTCTTCAGCTTCTCAGCACGTCAAAAAACACAAAACGCAGTGGGTGCCTCAGCAACCGAGGGCACCCTACTGCGTGGCAGGCCAAACTGTACGGTTGAGCGTACGGCCTGGGCCCAGCGTCGAATTACTTGATGTCTTTCCAGAACGCCGCGTTCAGGCGCCAGGCGATCACCGTGAATACGGACAGGAAAAGCAGCACCCAAACGCCCAGCCGCACGCGGTTGTTCTGATCGGGCTCGCCCATCCATTGTAGGAAGGCCACCAGATCGGCTGCCGAGTCGTTGTACTGGGCCTGGGTCTGCGTGCCGGCCGTGATGGGCTCGAAGCCCTTGAAGACATGCAGCACCTTGCTGGCGTCATGCGGATCTTTTTCCTCGGCATGGACCGCGCGCTGCTGGCCTTGCAGTTCCCACAACACGTGCGGCATGCCAACGCCCGGGTAGGCGGTGTTGTTCCAGCCCGTGGCCTTGGTCTCGTCGCGGTAGTAGCTGCGCAGGTAGGTGTAGACGTAATCGGCACCGCTGCCCTTGGCACCGTCAGAACGCGAACGCGTGATCAACGTCAGGTCGGGCGGCACGCCACCGAACCAGTCCTTGGCGTCCTTGGGGTCCAGCGCGGTCTTCATCAGGTCACCGACCTTGACGCCCGTGAACACCAGGTTGTCCTTGATCTGCTGCTCGGTCAGGCCGATGTCGCGCAGGCGGTTGAAGCGCATGAAAGCCGCGTTGTGGCAATTCAGGCAGTAGTTGACGAAGAGCTTGGCACCGTTCTGCAGCGCGGCCATGTCGGTCAGGCGCTTGGTCGGGAACTTGTCCCAGGCCGGGCCTTCGGTGTTGGCTTGGGCCGCGCCGAACAAGGCCAGGGATGCCAGCAGCGCGAGGATCAGTTTTTTCATTTTTTCGACTCCGCCGTGCGCGTTCAGTGGGCGTGGAAGGTCACGCGGTCGGGCACCGGCTTGAATTCACCCAGGCGGCTCCACCAAGGCATCAGCAGGAAGAAGCCGAAGTAGAACAGCGTGCCAGCCTGCGACATCAGCGTGCCCACCGTCGTCGGCGGCTGGATACCCAGGTAGCCCAGGATGGCAAAGACGATGACGAAGGCACCGTAGAGGATCTTGTTCCAGCTCGGGCGGTAGCGGATCGACTTGACCGGGCTCTTGTCGAACCAGGGCAGGCCGAAGAGGATCATCACGGCACCGCCCATCACGACCACACCCCAGAACTTGGCGTCGAAGGACTTCAGTGCCACGGCCAGCACCAGTACGCCGAGCAGCGGGGCGAACTTCCAGATGCCCTTGAAGCCACCCTTCAGGAAGCCCAGCACGCCAGCCACAGCCGCCAGCCCGACGAAGACGTTGACCATGTCATCGGTGACCGCACGCAGCATCGAGTAATAGGGCGTGAAGTACCAGACCGGGGCGATGTGGGCCGGCGTCTTCAGCGGGTCGGCCGGGATGAAGTTGTTGAACTCCAGGAAGTAGCCGCCCATTTCGGGTGCGAAGAAGATGACCGCCGTGAAGACCATCAGGAAGACGCTGACGCCCATGACGTCGTGGACGGAGTAGTAGGGGTGAAACGGGATGCCGTCGAGCGGGACGCCGGTCTTCGGGTCTTTGTTGGCTTTGATCTCGACACCGTCGGGATTGTTCGAACCCACATCATGCAAAGACAGCAGGTGCGCCACGACCAGGCCCAACAGCACCAGCGGCACCGCAATCACATGAAACGCGAAGAAGCGATTCAACGTGGCGTCGCCCACCACATAGTCGCCGCGAATCAGCAGCGACAGGTCGTTGCCGACGAAAGGAATCGCGGCGAACAGGTTGATGATGACCTGGGCACCCCAGTAGCTCATCTGGCCCCACGGCAGCAGGTAACCCATGAAGGCCTCGGCCATCAGTGCCAGGAAGATTGCGCAACCGAAGATCCAGACCAGTTCGCGCGGCTTCTGGTAGCTGCCGTAGATCAGGCCGCGGAACATGTGCAGGTAGACCACGACGAAAAAGGCACTGGCGCCGGTGCTGTGCATGTAGCGCACCAGCCAGCCCCAGGGCACATCACGCATGATGTATTCGACCGATGCGAAGGCCAGGCTCGCGTCGGGCTTGTAATGCATCACCAGGAAGATGCCGGTGACGATCTGGATCACCAGCACCAGCAGCGCCAGCGCACCGAAGAAGTACCAGAAATTGAAGTTCTTCGGCGCGTAGTACTCCGACATGTGGACCTTGAAGGCGTCGAACGCGGTCGGGAACCGGTTCTCCAGCCATGTCGACGTTTGCACCAATGCGCCGGAGCCGGCGGGTGCTTCCTTGAATTCAGCCATCTTGACCTCGGTCTTCAGGGGTTACTGCAGTGAACAGAAGGCTCACGCCTTCTTGTCTTCGCCGATCACGAGGACCGCGTCAGACAAATACATGTGCGGCGGCACTTCGAGGTTGTCGGGCGCGGGCTTGTTCTTGTAGACGCGGCCGGCCATGTCGAAAGTGGAACCGTGGCAGGGGCACAGGAAACCACCGTTCCAGTCGTCGGGCAGCGAGGGCTGCGCGCCAGTGATGAAGCGATCGCTGGGCGAGCAGCCCAGGTGCGAGCAGATGCCCACGCCGACGAAGAACTCAGGCTTGATCGAACGGCCTTCATTCAGTGCGTAGGCCGGCGTCAGTTCGGCCGGCTTGCGCGCGGACTTCGGGTCGGCCAATTCTTTGTCGTTCTTGGCCAAGGCGGCCACCTGCTCGGGCGTGCGGCGCACGATCCAGACCGGCTTGCCACGCCATTCAACCGTCAACTTCTCGCCCGGCTTGATGCCGCTGATGTCGACCTGCACCGGCGCGCCAGCCGCGCGTGCGCGCTCGGAAGGCGCGAAGGTGCTGACAAAGGGCACAGCGACCGCTGCACCACCCAGGGCACCGGCGCCACAGGTGATGGCGATCCAGGTGCGGCGGCCGGAATCAACGGTGTCAACTGCGGTGCTGGACTTGAAAGCGGGGCTCTCGACTGCGGCGTCGCTCATGGGCTTCCTCGGCGTTCAGTGTTCATTGGGGACAACCCCGAATTCTAGCCGACACACCTTCTCTGGGCTGACAGGGGGACTCAGCGGGCGTTGAGGCGGCCGCTGCGGGCCCAACAACCGTGGTTTGACAGCGGCCTGGCGTCGGCGGCACCGCGACCAAACCAGGCGCTGACACCCCGTCATTGGTCGATTGACGGGCCGCCGGGCCGCCACTACCGTGTCCACGCCAAGCGTTTTGTCGTTCGCCGAAGCAATCCACAACAAGCACCATTCAGGAGTATCAGCATATGAGTTTCAGCTCTGAGTTCAAGGAATTCGCCCTCAAGGGCAATGTGATGGATCTCGCCGTCGGCGTGATCATCGGCGGGGCGTTCGGCAAGATCGTCGACTCCCTCGTCGGCGACCTGATCATGCCCATCGTCGGCAAGATCTTCGGCGGTCTCGACTTCAGCAATTACTTCTTTCAGCTCTCGGGCGTACCGGCGACCACGCTGGTCGAAGCGAAGAAGGCCGGCGCGGTGCTCGCTTATGGCAACTTCATCACGATCATGATCAATTTCATCATCCTGGCGTTGATCATCTTCATGATGGTCAAGCAGATGAACCGCATGAAGCGCGAAGCCCCGGCTGCACCGCCCGCCCCGCCGGCCCCGACGCCGGAAGACGTGCTGCAGCTGCGCGACATCCGCGAACTGCTGCGCAAATAAGCGCGGGCCTTCAGGCCCTGACCGGGGGTTCGGCGCGGCAGGTGCTGCCGCATACTGAGGGGCCGCTGATGGCGGCTTGCCCTGAGCCCATGAAGCCGAACCCCGTTCACCGCCTGCCCGCTCCGCTGGAAGCGGCCGTCCAACGCCTGAAACTGTCAGCGCGCGAGGCGGCCGAGCGCACCATCGAGAGCCTGGG
Organism: Betaproteobacteria bacterium; assembly: GCA_031383435.1. GTDB lineage: Bacteria > Pseudomonadota > Gammaproteobacteria > Burkholderiales > Burkholderiaceae_C > Rubrivivax. Next base: position 22,277 of record JANMZP010000158.1, read on the forward strand.
CTTGGCGGCCCTGGCGGCCAATAACGCGTTCCAGCGCGACGGCCTGCTGGGTGCGCAGTTCGAACTGAACCGCAAATCGGCCGTCTTCGCGCTGACCTTCAACGAAAGCTACGACCAGCGCGTGCTGCGCGAGATTGCGCCGCGCCCGGCAAGCGACAGCGGCAGCTTCGGCCCGCCGACCGACTTCGCGTCCCATTCAGGTGCCCGCTCGACACCGTCCGCCGCAGCCACCGACTGGGCCAGCCTGAGCCTGGTCGAAGACCAGGAGGTCGAAGCCCAGATCTCGGCCGAACGCTTCGGCATGAACATCGCCCACGTTTGCGAATGGGAATTGCGCGAACTGGACGCTTACGTCAGCTCCATCTTGGACGAGGCCGGCGGCGAGCGCGACCGCAACCCGCTGCGCCCCGACCTGATCGGCCACGCCATGCTGCGTGGCATCGCGGCGGTGTCCGACCGCGAAGACGTGCGCAAGGTGCTGTCGGCCGAACTCAGCCGCTCGCTGGGCGGCTTGCTGCGCACCGCCTATGCCGACATCGTCGCCAGCCTGCGCAATGCCGGCGTGCAACCGCAGAGCCTGGCCGTGCGCAACCGGGCGCAGCGCCGCCCTGCGGGCGATGGCAGCCACGCCAGCGACACGAACTTCGCCGCAGCCGATAGCGAGCAGGGCGGCCCTGCCGGTGGCGATGACCGCCATCGCGAAAGCCGCCATTCGGGCGCACCGTCGGGCGCGTCTTCAGGCCATGGCAGCGGCATTGACAGCCGCTACGGTGCCCGGCGCGGCGGCCAGACCAACCTGGGCGGCTTCGCAGCTTCACAGCGCGGCAACCTGGGCGGCTTGGCTGGCCGGGGCGGCGCACAGCTGGGCCAGGTCGACCCGGCGCTGATGAGCCTGATCCGCCGCCTCAACCATGGCGACGGTGACGGTGCGGGGCGTGGCCATCACGACGACGGTTATGAAGGTGGCTACGGCAGCCGCGGCGACGGCCATGACGGTGACGGTGATGGCAGCCACGATGCCGGCCTTCACGCCCCGCTGCCGCGCAACCTGATTCGCGCCCACCGCGACGAATTGCGCCAGGCGTCGACCGGCGCGCTCGACCACATGGTGATCGACGTCATCGGCTTCATGTTCGACCAGATCCTGGCCGACCCCAAGGTGCCACCGCAACTGGCGCGGCAGATCGCCCGCCTGCAGCTGCCGGTGCTGCGGGCGGCGCTGGGTGACAAGACGTTTTTCTCGTCGCGCAAGCACCCGGTGCGCCGCTTCATCAACCGCATCGCGTCTTTGGGTTCGGCCTTCGAGGACTTCAACGACGACGGGGCCAAGCACTTCTTCAACAAGGTGCGTTCGCTGGTCCAGGAAGTGGCCGAGGGTGACTTCGACCGCATCGAGCTCTACGAACAGAAGCTGGCTGCGCTGGAAGCGTTCAACGCCGAGTTGGCCAACGGCAACGACCAGGGCCAGCGCGAGGCCGCTTCGCTGCTGTCGGAGAAGGAAGACCAGCAGCGGCTGCGCGAGCTGTACGCCCACCGCCTGGCTGGCGAGTTGAAGGACCTGGACGCACCGCTCTTTCTGCGCGAATTCCTGGCCGGCGTGTGGAGCCAGGTGCTGTTGCGCGCGGCCGACCAGGGCGGCTCCACCGGGCCGCTGACCCAGCGCCTGCGCAACGCCGGGCGCGAGCTGTTCCTGAGCGTGCAGCCCAAGGCCACGGCGCAATTGCGCAAGGCCTTCCTGGCCGAACTGCCCAAGCTGATGCACGACCTGACCGCGGGCATGAACCTGATCGCCTGGCCCGAGGCCCAGCGCCGCGCCTTCTTCGGCCAGCTGATGCCCTGCCACGCCGAGGCACTGAGGACGACCACCGGCCGCACGCTGGAAATCAACCTGATGGCGCGGCAGATCGACGGTGCGCTGCTGCGCCCGCCGCCGACGCGCGCCGAACTGGCGGCTGCGCCGCCACCCAGCGCAGCGGCCATTGCCCAGGCTGCGCCGCCCGAGTTGACGGCCGAAGAAATTCAGCGCGTGGGCCTGGTGCAGGAGTCGGCCATCGACTGGACGCGCGCGGTGGATATCGACATCGGTGGCGACAGCGGTGGCGACAGCGGTGGCGAGACCGGCGTGGACGCGGCCGGCGAAACCGCTGCTGCTTTGGCCGCTGCGCCCAGCCTGCCGGGCCTGCCCGAGCACACCGACGCCGCCGAACCCACCGAAGGCCGCGCGCTGGCCGACCTGGTGCAGGTCGGCTACCCGTACCAGATGCATGTCGACAGCACCTGGCAGAAAGTCCGCCTGTCGCACGTCAGCGCGGCACGCACCTTCTTCATCTTCACGCACGGCGGCAAGCACCGCAAAACCGTGTCGCTGACCCAGCGCATGCTGGTGCGGCTGTGCGAAGCCGGCCGCTTGAGAGCCTACGAGACCAGCTACCTGGTCGAGCGCGCCACGGCGCGCGCCCGCCGGCAACTGGCCGGCTTGAGCGCCTAGGCTGCGGCCACCAGCCGGCGCGCCATGCGCAGCGCGGCGATCAGGCTGGACGGGTCGGCTACGCCTTGCCCCGCGATGTCGAAGGCCGTGCCGTGGTCGGGGCTGGTGCGCACGAAGGGCAGACCCAAGGTCACGTTCACGCCCTGCTCCACGCCCAGGTACTTCACCGGGATCAGGCCGTGGTCGTGGGTCATGGCGATGACCAGGTCGAACGCGCCGCGCCGGGCGCGCATGAACACCGTGTCGGGCGCATAGGGGCCGCTGGCGTCGATGCCTTCAGCGACGGCGGCCTGGATGGCCGGGCCGATGATCCGGATCTCTTCGTCACCGAACAAACCGCCCTCGCCGGCATGCGGGTTCAAGCCGGCCACCGCGATGCGCGGCGGCGTGTCTTGCCAGGCCGCAGCCGCGCGGTGGGCGATGCGCAAGGTGTCCAGCACGGCGTCGAACGTGACCCCGTCGATGGCCTTGCGCAGCGCGGTGTGGATGGTCACCAGCACCACGCGCAATTCCTCGTTGGCCAGCATCATGCGCACGGGCGGCACGGCCGCGTCGGCTTGCTGCGCTGGAAGGTGCGCGGCCGCCAGCGCCTGCAGCATTTCGGTGTGCCCGGGATAAGGCACACCCGCCGCCGCCAGCGCTTCCTTGTGGATCGGTGCGGTGACGATGGCGCGCACCTCGCCGGCCAATGCGAACTGCACGGCCTGCTTGATGCAGGCCGCCGCCGCCGCGCCAGCGCGCGAGTCGACCTGCCCGAGTTTTGCCTCGATCAGATCGGCAGGCACCCCGTCAGCCTGCAGCACCGGAATGCAGTTCGGCGGCAGGTGCGCCACATCGCCCGGATGTTCGATGCGCGCGACGGCGAGCATGCCGCCGGTGAGCTGCGCCGCGCGGCGCATCACCGCCAGGTCGCCGACCAC
>JANMZP010000164.1:0-9919 GCA_031383435.1 Betaproteobacteria bacterium
GAAACTGGTGCCTGCGTAATTCGCTTCATAACCCAGCACGCGGTCCAGTTCGGTCGGGTGGCCGACCGATTCGTGGATGGTCAGGAACAAATGTTCGGGGCTCAGCACCAGGTCGTACTTGCCGGGCTCCACCGACTTGGCGGTCAGCTTTTCCCTGGCCTGGCGGCCGCAGGCGCGGGCTTCTTCGATCAGGTCGCACGAAGCGCCATACAGCGTGGCCACGCCGCCGGCAGCCTGCAATTTATCGGCCGGCCGGGCGTCGAAGAACTCATAGCCCATGCCCACCGGCGAAGCCAGGCTGTCGCGGCTGCGGAACCGGTTGTTGGCCTTGTCCACGGCGGTGGCGGTCATCGGTGCCCACAGGCGGTGGATGTCCTGGGCGATGTACGACCCGTCGGTGGAAGCGAAGTACTTCTGCTGGTTGACCTGAAACAGCCGCGACTGCATGAAAGCCGCCCCGGCTTCCAGCCCGGCACGGTTGGCCGCGATCAGCATCTCGGCCTTGTCTCTCAGCGGCACTGCGCGCCAGTCCTTGGTGTGGGGCGTGGCCCAGCTTTTCTCGCCCACACCCTTCAGCGGTGCCAGTTGCAGTGGCTCGGTCTGCAGCCGCGCGTTGGCCTTGGCAATGGCCACCGCCTGCCGCGCGGCGGCCGCCACGGCGTCGGGTGACAGGTCGTTGGTCGATGCAAAACCATAGCCGCCCATCGCGATGACGCGCACCCCCGCACCCAGTGATTCGGTGTTCACGGTGTCTTCCACCCGCGTGTCGCGCGTGGTGATGAACTGGTTCAAATAGCGGCCGATGCGCACGTCGCAGTAGCTGGCACCAGCCGCCGTGGCGGCATTCAGCGCGGTATCGGCCAGGCGCTTGCGGCTGGCGTTGTCGACGGGCTGGACCAAAGCTTCAGCGGCGATGGCCTGGCCGAAAACCGGCACCAGCAGCGAACCACCGGCGATGCTGGAGAGATTGAGAAAATGACGTCGTTCCATGGCAGTCCTGCGCCTCAGACCGCGTCGGACAAGCTGGTGAAATTGAAGTCGCGCACCTTCATCGGCGGAATCAGCATCAGGAAGGGCACCTCGTCGCCGGCAATGATCTGCGGCTTGCCGATGGCTTCGATGTTGTTCAGCATCGTGATCGGGCTTTCGTTGAAACGGAAGTTCTTCACCGGGTAGGCAACCTTGCCGTTCTCGATGTAGAAGGTGCCGTCGCGGGTCAGCCCGGTCAGCAGCAGCGACTGCGGATCGACCAGTCGGATGTACCAGGTGCGGGTCACCAGGATGCCTTTCTTGGTGTTGGCGATCAGTTCGGCCAATGACTTCTCGCTACCTCCCATGACCATGTTGCCGGGGCCGCCGATGGCCCGAACGTTCTGCTTGTCGCCCTGCTTTCTGGCCCAGAACGGCGAGTACTCCAGCGCGTTGACGCGGCCACCCTTGATGACGTCGGTGCGCTCGCGGGCCAGCAGGTTGCGGCCGTCCCAAGGCAGCACGCCCACGTCCTTGTCCCAGGGGTCGGCCCAGATGTTCACCTGCTCGTCGAACAGCTTCTCGCCCAACCGGTTGCCGCCGCCCTTCTTGCTGAGAAAACTGCGGCCTTCATCGGCCTGGCGCGCGTTGAAACCGCCCAGCATGCGGCCCACCAGTTCCGAGGTGGCGGCGGGTTCCAGGATGACCGTGTAGCGGCCCGGTTCGATGGCCTTGGCCTCGACCGAACGCAGCGCCTTTTCGATGGCCACTTCAGAGGCTTCACGCGCGTCGAAACGCGCCGCGTCGTTGACCGAGCGCTTGACCCAGCCCGAACCGCGGCCATCTTCGGTGCGCACCGTCACCGTGAAGTCCAGCGAGGTGCTGGCCTGGTGACCGAACACGCCATTGGAATTGGCGACCGTGTTGTAGCCCAGGCTGTCGACGAAGAAGCCGGCGGCACTCAGGCCCTTCTTGCGGCAGGCCTCGATGCTGTAGGCCGCCGCCTGGGCGCGGAATTCGGGGTCGATGGCCGCCGTGCTGGCGCTGAAGGTGGGCGATGCCTTGAAGGCCTGCTTGGCCGCCGTGGGCATGAACTCGGGGTTGTCGGGGGCCAGCCGGGCCACGTCTTCGGCACGCCGCACCAGCTTTTCCAGCGACGCGTCGTCGGTTTCGTTGATGACTGCCGTGCCCTGCTTCTTGCCGAAGGCCACGGTCACCGACAGCTGGGTGTTTTCAACCAGCCCGGCGGTGGACACGCTGTTGCGCGCGTAGCGGATGTTGCCGTTGCGGCTGCCGTTCAGGCTGACCGCGCACTCGTCGGCCTTGGACAGGGCCAGCACCTTGTCGCAGATGCGGCGGGCTTCATCGGAGGTCAGAAATTTCATGGGTGTGCGCAGAGGGAAAAGGGTGTGGGGCGGCGTCAGGCGGCGTCAGGCGGCGTCAGACGGCGTCAGACGGCCTCAGACGGCATCCGACAAGCTGGTGAAGTTGAAGTCGCGCACTTTCATCGGCGGGATCAGCATCTGGAAAGGCACTTCGTCACCGGCAATGACTTCCGGCTTGCCGATGGCTTCGATGTTGTTGAGCATCGTGACCGGGCTTTCGTTGAAGCGGAAGTTCTTGACCGGGTACCGGATCTTCCCGTTCTCGATGTAGAAGGTGCCGTCACGCGTCAGCCCGGTCAGCAGCACCGACTGCGGATCGACTTCACGGATGTACCAAGTGCGCGTGACCAGCACGCCCTTGCGGGTGCCGGCAATCAATTCGGCGGTGCTCTTGTTGCTGCCGCCCATGATCATGTTGCCGTGCTGGGCCGTGGCACGCTTGTTCTGCTTCTTGGCCCAGTATGGCGAATAGGCCAGCGCGTTCACGCGGCCGGCCTTGATGATGTCGGTGCGCTCGCGGGCCAGCAGGGTGTCGCTGTCCCAGGGCAGCACGCCCACGTCGGGGTGCCAGGGGTCGGCCCAGACGTTCACCTGTTCGTCGAACAGCTTCTCGCCGCGCCGGTTGCCGCCGCCTTTTTTGCTGAGAAAGCTGCGCCCCTCGTCGGCCTGCCGCGCGTCGAAATGGCCCAGCATGTAGCCCACCAGTTCCGAGGTCGCTGCGGGCTCCAGGATGACCGTGTAGCGGCCCGGTTCGATGGCCTTGGCCGCCGCAGAACGCAGGGCCTTTTCGATGGCCACCTCGGAAGCGGCGCGCGCGTCGAAACGCGCCGCGTCGAAGTCCGAACGCTGCACCCAGCCCGAGCCGCGGCCGTCGGCCGTGCGCACCGTGCAGGTGAAGTTCAAGGCGGTGGTGGCCTGGTGGCCGAACACACCGCGCGCATTGGCCACCGTGGCGGTGCCCCGGCTCTCGGTGAAGAAGCCGGCCGCTTCCAGGCCTTGCTTGCGGCAGGCCTCGATGCTGTAGGCCGCCAGCTGGGCGCGGAAATCGGCATCGACCTCGGCGGTGGCCGGGCTGTAGGTGGGCGTGGCCTTGAAGACCTGCCTGCCCACCGCAGGCATGAATTCGGGGTTGTCGGGGGCCAGCCGGGCCAAGTCTTCGGCCTGCCGCACCACGCGGGCCAGTGCGGCGTCGTCCAGTTCGTTGGTGGTGGCCACGCCCTGCTTCTTGCCGAAAGCCACGGTCACCACCAGTTGCGTGTCTTCCACCAGCCCGGCGGTTGAAACGCTGTTGCGGGCATAGCGGATGTTGCCGGTGCGGTTGCCGCTGAGGCTGACCGCACATTCATCGGCCTTGCTCAGCGACAGCAGCTGGTCGCACAGACGCTTGGCGTCGTCAGGGCTCAGCAGCTTCATGCGCGGCCCCGGTTCACGCGATCTTGCGGGCGGTGTTGATCACGTTCACGCCATTGAAGCGCGAGGTGGCCGAGCCGTGCGACACAGCACTGGACTGCGAAGGCTGGCCCTTGCCGTCGAAGAAGGACCCGCCCATGCGCCAGTCGCTGGCGTCGCACAAGGCGCTGCAGGCATTCCAGAATTCGGTGGTGTTGGACTGGTAGGCCACGTCTTCCAGTGGCGCGCCCAATTTGCCGTCCTTGATTTCGAAAAACAATTGGCCGCCGAATTGGAAGTTGTAGCGCTGCTGGTCGATGGAAAAAGAACCGGCACCCACGATGTAAATGCCCTTCTTCACGTCCTTGATCATCTGGTCGGGCGTGAGTTCGGCCTTGCCGGCGGACAAGGAGACATTCGGCATGCGCTGGAATTGCACGCTGCTCCAGCTGTCGGCGTACGAACAGCCTTGCGATTCGCTTTCACCCAGCATGTGCACCTGGTCGCGCGTGGCCTGGTAATTCACCAGCACGCCGTCTTTCACGATGTCCCAGCTCTTGCACTTCACGCCCTCGTCGTCAAAGCCCACCGCGCCCAAAGACCCCGGAATGGTCTTGTCGGCGACGATGTTCACGCGTTCGGCACCGTACTTGAATTTCTTGCTCTGCCATTTGTCCAGCGTGGCGAAACTGGTGCCCGCGAAATTGGCCTCGTAACCCAGCACGCGGTCGAGTTCGGTCGGGTGGCCCACCGATTCGTGGATCGTCAGCCACATGTGTTCAGGGCTCAGCACCAGGTCGTATTTGCCGGGCTCGACCGACTTGGCGGTCAGCTTTTCCTTGGCCTGCCGGCCGGCGGCGCGGGCATCTTCGATGGGGTCGTAGGAATTCTTGTACAGCGTGGCCACGCCACCGGCGGCCTTGATCTTGTCTTCCGGGCGGCCGTCGAAATACTCATAGCCCATGCCCACCGGTGTGGACAGGCCGTCGCGCGAACGGAACTTGTTCGAGGCCTTGTCCACCGCCGTGGCGGTGATGGGCATCCAGATGCGGTGGATGTCCTGGTCGATGTAGGAACCATCGGTCGACGCAAAGTACTTCTGCTGGTTGACCTGGAACAGCACCGAACGCATGAAATTGGCCCCGGCGTCGAAGCCGGCCTTGTTGGCGGCAATCAGCAACTCGGCCTTTTCCTTGATCGGCACCTTGCGCCAGTCCTTCTTCATCGGCGTGGCCCAGCTGGCCTCGCCCACGCCCTTGACTGGTGCCAGGCGCACCGGTTCGCCCTGCAATTTGGCGTTGGCCTTGGCGATGGCCACGGCCTGGCGTGCGGCACCGGCCACGCCGTCGGGTGACATGTCGTTGGTGGCCGCGAAACCGTAGGCCCCGCCAGCCAGCACGCGCACGCCGACACCGGCCGATTCGGTGTTGACGACGTTCTCGACGTTGAGGTCGCGGGTGGTGATGAACTGGTTCAGGTAACGACCGATGCGCACATCGCAATAGCTGGCACCAGCCGTGGTGGCGGCGGTCAACGCGGTGTCGGCCAGCGACTTCTTCAGCTTCAGCGCCATCGGCGTGAGCAGCTCTTCGGCGGCCACGGCACGCCCGCACACAGGCACCAGCAGCGTGCCCATGGCCACGCTGCCAAGATTCAGAAATGAACGACGTTCCATGCTTGCTCCGAGTGAGGGGCCCAGTCCGGGCTTTCAGCAACAATGATGCCCCAAACCCGCCACGAAACCCGGTGCCTCGCGCACCAGCCTGGAGACCCACACGCCATGTTCTCGCACATCATGATCGGCACCAACGACCTGGAAAAAGCCAAGGCGTTCTATGACGCGGTGCTGGGCACCCTGGGGGTGGCCGCCGGCTCGGTGGACCGCCACCGCATCTTCTGGCGCACCCCGGCTGGTGTGTTCTCGGTGAGCCGGCCCATCGACGGCCAGCCGGCCACGCTGGGCAACGGCAGCACCATCGGCTTTGCCTGCCAGTCGGCCGAGCAGGCCGACGCCTGGCACGCAGCCGGCATCGCCAACGGCGGCAGCCCCTGCGAAGACCCGCCCGGCGTGCGTGAAGGCCCCAGCGGCAAGCTCTACCTGGCCTACCTGCGCGACCCCGACGGCAACAAGATCTGCGGCGTGTACCGCATGCCCCGGACCTGACTCAGGCCTGATTCAGAACAAGCCGGCCAGCGCCCGCGTCAGCCCGCTGCGCAGGGCCGGCGCGGCTTCCTCGAAGTCGAGGTTGACCTTGTTCGCGGTCGACACCACGCGGGTCTGGTAGACCTTCATGTCGCTGCGTTCGGCATAGCGCACGGTGTTCGAACCGGTGGTGCCCTGCACATTGGTGGCGCTGCTGTCGACCGCTGACAGCCGGCCTTCGGGCAAACGTTCTTTGATCTGGACGTCGGTGATGATCGAGAAGTACACGTCCTTCACCAGCGAGCCCACCACCAGTTCGGTGATGCCGCCAGCCGCCGCCCCGCCCGCCGCCGCGCGGTTGCCGGGGCCGTAACTGCCGCCCGTGGCGTTGGCCACGGTCAAGCCCGCCGCACCACCCACGATGGCCGCGCCGAAGCCGCTGCCGGTAACCAGGCGCAGGGCCGACGGGTCGGTCTTGCCGACCTGCAGCACGTTGGCCTGCAGGTAGAAGCGCGCGGCGCGGGGGTCGGTGACGACACGCCAGCCCTTGGCTGCCAGCGCGGCCACCAGGTCGGGCGTCACATCCAGTTCGGGCTTGTCCGAGGTGTTGCGCAGTTGCACGAACACGGACTGCTCATCGGCCGGCACCGGGTCGAGAAAGATGGTGGCCGACATGCGCGTCTGCACGTCGAGGTTGCGCTTCTCGATGGCCACCTGGGTGGCGGCGCAGCCGCTCAACAGCGCCGCCAGCACCACCAGCGCCGTCAGCGCCGTCAGCGCGGTCAGCGCGGTCAGCGCCGGCAATGCCAGGCTGGCTGCGGCCGGGAAAACCAAGCGGGCCAAGCCAGCCCCTACATCTGCTGCACGCGCGGGCGCTTCGCCGGCAGGTAGGGCTTCAGCGCGTCGATGCCTTCGCGGATCTCGAAGCCATTCATCTGCAACTTTTTCGCGTAGCCATCGGCCAGCACCTTGAGTTCTTCCACCCGGCGGTCTTCGATCGCGGCGTTGGTCTGGGCCAACAGGGCTTGCAGTGCGGTCAGGCTCAGGGTGTTCAGAGCCGGCTGTCCATCGGTGTTCATCATGCGGGTATGGGTTCGGTGTTGCATTGAAGGAAAGCGCGCATTTTCCGCGAAAAACGGCCACCCCGGACGTGCCGCTGCTTACGCCGGATACAAGCCCTGCACGCGCCCGAACAAACGCGTCAACCCCAGCAGGGCCGCGATGTGCGGCGTGGGGATGGCCAGGCGTTGCCCCATTTCGTGAACCGCCGTGACGATGGCGTCCAGTTCGATGGCGCGCCCGGCCTGCACGTCTTGCAGCATCGAGGTCTTGAAGGCACCCAGTTTCGCTGTGACCGCATGGCGGTCTTCGGGCCACTGCGCCACCGTGCAGCCGATGCGCGCGCCAATGGCGGCCGCTTCCAGCATTGCGGCCGAACAGAACTGGCGCACCAGCGGGTCGGCGAGCACCTGGTCGATGGTGGCACCGGTCAGTGCGCTGACCGGGTTCATCGTCAGGTTGCCCCACAACTTGTACCAAATGTCGAAGCGCACGTCGGCCGACTGCGTGACGTCGAAGCCGGCATGGGCCAACAAGTCGACCACCGCTTGCACGCGCGCGCTGCTGCCGCCAGCGGGCTCGCCGAGGATCAGCCCCTGCCCCATCTGGTGCTGCACCAGGCCGGGCTCGGGGCTGGATGCGCTGGCGTGCACCACGCAGCCGATGACGCGCGGCAGATCGATGGCCTGGGTGATCACCCCGCCGGGGTCGACGCTGTGCAGGGGCGCGTTGCCGAATTCCGGCCGGCCCTGGCAGAACCACCAGGGCACGCCGTTCATGGCCGGCATCACCATGGTGTGCGGCCCCAGCAGCGGGGCCAGGCCGGCCGCCACGCCGGCCAGCGATGGCCCTTTGACCGCCACCACCACCAGGTCTTGCACCCCCAAGGCCGCGGGCTCGTCGCTGGCGCGCGCCGTCAGCTGGGTGCGCTGCACGCCGCTGTGCAGCCGCCAGCCCTGCGTGCGCAGCGCCTGCAAGGTGGCGCCGCGCGCCAGGGCCGACACCTCAGCCTGCCCGGCTGCCGCCAGGCGCGTGCCGATGAAGCCGCCGATGGCGCCGGCACCGACGATGCAAACTTTCATGGCCTGCCCTTGCGCTCGCGAGGTTGCCCCCGATCAGGCCATTTTGAAAGGCAATTCGTGCAGCGGCATGTCGGTGGTGCGCGGCACCGCGAATTCGGCGAAGTTGCTTTGCTGCACGACACCGTCTTTCAAGGTGATGGCCGCGCCGGGCAGGCACATCGACAAGCCCATCAGCGCCCCGCCCTGCACCTGCGCTTCGACGGTCTTGGGGTTGATGCACCGCCAGTTGCAGCGCGGCCTTGAGGGGTCGGCATCAGCCTGGCGGGTCTGGCCATTGATGTTGAGCGTGCTCATTGCGCAGTCCCTTGGGTGAAAGTTCGCGCGGTTATGCGTCAGGCCCTTCCCCGTTGAAGGCGATGCGGGCGTGGCCGTCAGCGAAGGCCGGGTGGTGTCGTCGTAGCATCCGCAAGTCGGGTGACCGATTCGGGCACCCCAGCCGCGCACGTCCGGCAACGGACGGTTGTACCCGGCGCAACACCCCACCGAACAGAACGAGGACCTTGAATGTCAAGCAAGCAGCCGACCATCATCTACACCCTGACCGATGAGGCGCCTTTGCTGGCGACTTGCGCCTTCCTGCCGATCATCCGCACCTTCACCGCGCCGGCGGGCGTGCGGGTCGAAACCAGCGACATCTCGGTGGCCGCGCGCGTGCTGGCCGAGTTCCCGGAATGCCTGACCGAAGCGCAGCGCGTGCCGAACAACCTGGCCGAACTGGGCCGGCTGACGCTGCTGCCCGATACCAACATCATCAAGCTGCCCAACATCAGCGCTTCGGTGGGGCAGCTCAAGCTGGCCATCAAGGAACTGCAGGACAAGGGCTACGCACTGCCCGACTACCCCGAGTCGCCCAAGACCGACGAGGAAAAGGCCCTGCGCGCGCGCTACTCCAAGTGCACCGGTTCGGCCGTGAACCCGGTGCTGCGTGAAGGCAATTCCGACCGCCGCGCGCCCCGGGCGGTGAAGGAATACGCCCGCAAGAACCCGCACAGCATGGCCGACTGGAGCCAGGCCTCGCGGTCGCACGTTTCGCACATGCACCACGGCGATTTCTACCATGGCGAAAAGTCCATCACGCTGGACCGCGCCCGTGACGTGCGCATGGAGCTGATCACGAAAAGCGGCAAGACCGTGGTGCTGAAGCAGAAGGTGTCGCTGCTGGACCGCGAGGTGGTCGACAGCATGTTCATGAGCAAGCAGGCGCTGCTCGACTTCTACACGCAAGAGATCGAAGACGCGCACAAGACCGGCGTGATGTTCTCGCTGCACGTCAAGGCCACGATGATGAAGGTTTCGCACCCCATCGTCTTCGGCCACTGCGTGAAGATCTTCTACAAGCAGGCTTTCGACAAGCACGCCAAGCTGTTCGAGAGCCTGGGTGTGAACGTCAACAACGGCATGGTCGATCTGTACAGCAAGATCGCCGCGCTGCCGCAAAGCCAGCAAGACGAAATCAAGCGCGACCTGCACGCCTGCCACGAAGGCCGGCCCGAACTGGCGATGGTCGACTCGGCCAAGGGCATCACCAATTTCCATTCGCCCAACGACATCATCGTCGACGCTTCGATGCCGGCCATGATCCGCAACGGCGGCAAGATGTGGGGCGCCGATGGCCGCCTGAAAGACGTCAAGGCCGTGATGCCGGAATCGACTTTCGCCCGCATCTACCAGGAGATCATCAACTTCTGCAAATGGCACGGTGCCTTCGACCCCAAGACCATGGGCACGGTGCCCAACGTGGGTCTGATGGCGCAGCAGGCCGAGGAATACGGTTCGCACGACAAGACCTTCGAGATCACCGAAGCCGGCGTGGCCAACATCACCGACATCAACACCGGTGAAGTGCTGCTCAGCCAGGACGTCGAAGAAGGCGACATCTGGCGCATGTGCCA
>JANMZP010000193.1:0-4845 GCA_031383435.1 Betaproteobacteria bacterium
TGGCCACGCCCTGCGCGTGGTTGCCGGCTGATGCGCAAATTACGCCTTTTTTGAGCTGCGCCGGGGTCAAATGCGCCATCTTGTTGTACGCACCGCGCAGCTTGAAGCTGAACACCGGTTGCTGGTCTTCGCGCTTGAGCAGAACCTGGTTGCCCAAGCGGCGCGACAGGATGCGTGCCGGTTCCAGTGCCGTCTCTCGGGCCACGTCGTAGACCCGGGCCGTCAAGATACGCTGCAGGTAGTCGGCAGCGATGCGCCGCGACTTCGGCGTGAGGGGCTTGGTGGTCATCGTGGACGGGGATGGGTTCTCGGCGGCGCGCGATGATAGGACAGGCCCTTTTTGCAGGCCCAGAAAGAAAAAGGGCCCGGGGCTTTGTGGGCCCCGGGCCGAATCCACCGGTTTGAGGGTGGAGGAGACAATCGGCGGATGGATCGGGTCGCGATGCACCCATGGATTTCAGTCTATCACCGCAATGCTGCGGTGCAATATGCTCTTTTCGCAATCGGTCTCGTGGGCCGACTCTAAAAAACCAGCACGCCCGAGGGCATGCGCTCTTCAGGGGCAGTTGCACCATGGAATGCACCATCAACTGGATGCCCGCCACCGGCATGGGCTTTGTCGCCGAGACCGGCAGCGGCCATTTTCTGACCATGGACGGCGCGCCTGATGGCGGCGGCCGCGATCTGGCACCGCGACCGATGGAAACCGTGCTGGCCGGCACAGGCGGCTGCACGGCCTATGACGTGGTGCTGATCCTCAAGCGCGGTCGCCACGACGTGCGCGGCTGCCAGGTCAAGCTGATCGCCGACCGCGCTGAACAAGACCCCAAGGTCTTCACCCGCATCGGCATGCACTTCACGGTCACCGGCCAGGGCCTGGCACCGGCCGCTGTGGAACGCGCCATCGCGCTGTCGCACGAACGCTATTGTTCGGCCAGCATCATGCTGGGCAAGACGGCCGAGATCGTGACCAGCTTCGAGATCGTCGAGGCCTGAAGGCGGCATCCGCCGCTCTCAGCGCCGCAGCGAGGCCGGTCGCTCAGACGCGGTGGGCCGTGGCCGTCATCACCCGGGCCGCGCCGCGCATCAACCAGCGCAGCGGCGGTGGCAATTCGGTACCGCCGGCCGCCCCAGCCTCGTCCGCGTGACGCCGCTCGTCCGCCTTCATCACCTCGACGATGGCGCGCGAGCGCGTGTCGCCGGCCGGCAAGCGGTCCAGGTGTCCGGCCAGATGGTCTTCAACCTGCTTCTCGGTTTCGACCACAAAGCCCAGGCTGACGGCATCGCCGGCCCGCCCGGCCAGCAGTCCGATGCCGAAAGCACCGGCGTACCACAGCGGGTTCAACCAGCTGGCCCGGCCGCCCAATTCGGCCAGCCGTTCCTGGGTCCAGGCCAGGTGATCGGTTTCTTCGCGCGACGCCCGTTCCATCTGCAGGCGCAATTCCGGCGTTCGAGCGGTCAGCGCCTGGGCTTGATAGAGCGCCTGCGCGCAGACTTCGCCGACGTGGTTCACCCGCATCAAGGCCGCCGCCTCGCGACGCTCCTGCGAGCTCAGTGTTTCGCCCTGGAGAACACCGGCCGGGTTGGGCCGTGCGGCGTGCACAGCGCCCGACAAGGTTCTCAGGGCATTGTCGATGCTGATGATGAGAGGATCGAGTGCGTTCATGCTCAAAGAGCATAGTCCATGGCTTCCCGTCTGTTGCGTCACGCACCGCGTTGTTGACAGACCACAGCCAATGGCCTTAGCGAATCCTCGGCTTGGCAATCGTCACATGGGTCTGGTGCAATACAGCCAACTTCCGCTGAGGATGTTGGCCTGATCTACCCGTCGAAGGGTGACGTTCCTGATCGGGACCCTCTTGTTCAACTTAGGAGATAGTCCAAATGAAAAAATCACTGCTCGCCCTGGCAACGCTGACGGCGTTCGCAGGCGCGGCTTCGGCCCAATCGTCTGTCACCCTTTTCGGTATCGTTGACTTGGCGGCTCGCAGCGTCAGCAACGGCGGCGCTGGCTCGCTGAAGACCCTGAGCCCCAGCGGCCAGGCCTCCAGCCGCCTTGGCTTCCGTGGCGTTGAAGATCTGGGTGGCGGCCTGCGCGCTGGCTTCTGGATCGAAGGCGATCTGACGCCTGATAACGGCAATGCCGCCGGCATGACCTGGACGCGCCGTTCGACTGTCAGCCTGCTGGGCGGCTTCGGTGAAGTGCGCATGGGCCGCGACTACACCCCGACCTTCGTCAACTTCTCGACCTACGACCCGTTTGGCTCGGTCGGTGTGGCCAGCCCTGGCAACCTGCGCAACCGGAATGCCGCTACCGGCGCGATCGGCCAGCCCTTGGGTTCGGGTGCCACCACCACGGTGCGCGCTGACAACACCATTGCCTACTTCCTGCCCGCCATGGGCGGTTTGTACGGCCAAGTGCAAGTGGCTGCTGGTGAGAACGTGGTCGGCAACAAGTCCAAAGGCTTGCGCCTCGGCTACGCCGCCGGCCCGTTGAATGCCTCCGGCGCCTACGAAGTCACCGACATCGTCGGCGGCAACCACAAGACCATGAGCTTCGGCGGTTCGTTCAACCTCGGCTTCATGACCGTGCAGGGCGTCTACGAAAAGAGCGACTGGAAGACCTTGCAGCAGAAGATTGCCACCGCCAACGTGATCGTGCCCCTGGGCCAGGGTCAGTTCAAGGCGCAGTACTCCAAGACCGGTGGCGACGCAGGTGCGTCGGCGAAGATGTTCGGCGTCGGCTACGTCTACAGCCTGTCCAAGCGGACCTCGCTGTACACGAACTACGGCAGCATCGCCAACAGCGGCACCAGCCGTTACACGGCTTCAGGCAACGGCCCAGTGAACGCTTCATTCAAGGCTGGCGAAACGTCCAAGGGCTACGATTTCGGCGTCCGTCACGACTTCTGATCGCCGATCGCAGTGCCTGGTAACAGGTGCTGCGGCTCGCGACGGGGCCGCCTTTGGGCGGCCCTTTTCGTTGGCAGCTCAATTGCATGGCTTTGATTCGACCCCTGCCGATCTGAACCGACCCGATGTTCGCATTCATCCTTCGCCGCCTTGCGCAGGCCTTGATCGTCATGCTGGTCGTGGCCTTCATTGCTTTCATGCTTTTCCAGTATGTGGGCGACCCGGTCACCAGCCTGCTGGGTCAAGACGCCACGCAGGACCAGCGCGAACAGCTGCGCCGTGATCTCGGGATCGACCAACCCTTCCCCGTCCAGTTCGCGCGCTTCGTCGGCAACGCCGTGCAAGGCGAATTCGGACTCAGCCTGCGCCAGGGGCGTCGGGTTTCCACGCTGATCGCCGAACGCTTCCCGGCCACGCTGGAACTGGCACTGGCTGCCGCCGTCATCGCGCTGGCCGTGGGCGTGCCGCTGGGCGTCTATGCGGCACTGCGGCGCGGCAGTTTCGGTTCGCAACTGGTGATGACGCTGTCGCTGCTGGGCGTGTCGCTGCCGACTTTCCTGATCGGTATCCTGCTGATCCTGGTCTTCTCAGTGACGTTGAAATGGTTGCCCAGCTTCGGCCGGGGCGACGTGGTCAGCTTCGGCAACTGGAGCACCGGCCTGCTCACCGCCGACGGCTGGAAGCACCTGGTGCTGCCAGCCATCACGCTGTCGGTGTTCCAACTCGCGCTCATCTTGAGGCTCGTGCGTGCCGAGATGCTGGAAGTGCTGCGCACCGACTACATCAAGTTCGCTCGCGCTCGCGGGCTGCAGAACAGCGCGGTCTATTTCGGCCACGCGCTGAAGAACACGCTGGTACCCGTCATCACCATCACCGGCCTGCAACTGGGTTCGCTGATCGCCTTCGCCATCATCACCGAGACCGTCTTCCAGTGGCCCGGGATGGGCTTCCTGTTCATCCAGGCCGTGCAGTTCGCCGACATCCCGGTGATGGCCGCCTACCTGTGTCTGATCGCGCTGATCTTCGTGTTGGTGAACCTGGCGGTGGACCTGCTGTACTTCGCCGTCGATCCGCGTTTGCGCATCGAAAAACCGGCGGGGGGACACTGACATGAGCACCCCCGCACCGGTGCAGGCCGGCCGCCTGGCGCGCTGGTTGGACAGCGACATCTGGTTCAGTTTCCGCAGTTCACCGATGGCCATGGCGGCCGCCGCGATCGCTGCCGTGTGTGCCTTTTGCGCGGTCTTCGCGCCCTGGGTGTCGCCCTACAACCCTTTCGATCTGGCCAGCCTGAATCTGTCCGACGCACGCTTGCCGCCAGCTTGGGTGGAAGGCGGTAGCCGCGCGCACTGGCTGGGCACCGACGACCAGGGTCGCGACATCCTGTCGGCGCTGTTCTACGGCGCGCGCATCTCGCTGCTGGTCGGCCTTGCTTCGGTCCTGCTGTCACTGTTCGTGGGCGTCGGCCTGGGCCTGCTGTCGGGCTTCGCGGGCGGCAAGACCGATGCACTGATCATGCGCATCTGCGACGTGATGTTGTCTTTCCCGTCCATCCTGGTGGCGCTGCTGATCGACGGCGTGGGCCACGCGATGTTCCCAAATGCGCAGGACACGCTGGCCTTCGGCGTGCTGATCGTGGCCATCTCGCTGACCGGCTGGGTGCAATACGCGCGCACCGTGCGCGGCAGCACGCTGGTCGAGCGCAACAAGGAATACGTGCAGGCCGCACGCGTCATCGGCGTGGCACCGCTGCGCATCATGTTCAAGCACGTGCTGCCCAATGTGATGGGGCCGGTGCTGGTGCTGGCCACCATCCAGGTGGCGGCGGCCATCATCACCGAGGCCACGCTGTCCTTCCTGGGCGTGGGCGTGCCGCCGACCTCGCCGTCGCTGGGCACCTTGATCCGCGTCGGCAACGACTTTTTGTTCTCG
>JANMZP010000222.1:0-3728 GCA_031383435.1 Betaproteobacteria bacterium
GGGGCGAGGAACCGCGCCTTGGTGGTGTTGTCGGTGCTGTGGATGGTCGTTGCGCTCATGGCTGTGTCCTTTGCGTGGTTGAAAAATCTGCTCTTCGGAGCCGTCCCGACGCATGAACAGCGACAGCCAGGCAGGACACAAAGGCGCGCCCGCAAGCCGCAGCTCGAAGCAGAGCAAAGCGATGTGCAGAGACCGGGTGAGGACGTGGGCGCAGCCTTCACCCTTGGGGCATGAATGACTGGCGCTATGCGTCGATCAAGGGACGGACCGACAAGAGCAGATCGGCCACCGCGCTGTGGTGTTGAAAGTTCAGGCCATCGGGCGCAACGACCGGCTTTCCACAGCACTGGCAACACGCGCGAACCTGCAGGGTGAGCGATCTACCGCCGCGCAGCGGCGCACTTCAGGTCTGGGTTGACCTGGTGGGAGGCGGCCCACCGCCCGTGCCGTAGGCGAGACAAAAAAGGGGCGACGCCGCGGCCGCCCCGATGAGAACGTGTCAGAGCAGACCACGCTCAGCGAAACTCACCACAACGTTCGCGGTGACCACCAGGTGATCGAGCACACGCACGTCGACCAGCTGCAGCGCGGTCTTCAGCGTCTGCGTCAGGTACTCGTCGGCACGGCTCGGCTCCGCTGCGCCCGACGGATGGTTGTGCGCCTTATGTGACTCGAATCGTTATGTGCCCGAGCGGTCAGCGCACCAGGGTAGATGGGCCAACTTCGGCGTAGCCGAGGTACATAACTACGCCGTGAGGCCCAGCATGACATCTCCCTCAACTTGGCAGACAGGAGATTGTTTATGTTGGAACGCTACTTCCTCCGGCCCGTGACCGTAGATCGCATCCGGGCGCTTTGGCTGGGTCCGCAGATCGAGCGCTACGTCGGCTGGCTCGAAGCTCGACGGGCGTCAGACGCCTCGGTCTTGCGGCACGTGAGCACGCTGCGCCACTTCAACCAATTCGTCTGCGCCAGCGGCGTCACTGCGTTCGAGCAGTTGCCGGCGCATGTGCAGCCGTTCATCGACGAGTGGATGCGCGCCAAGGCACCGAGCCGCCTCAGTAAGGCGGCGCGTGGTTCGGTACTCGCCAGCGCCCAGGTGCCGGTCGAGCAGCTGCTCGAGCTCATCGTGCCGGGGTTTGCGAGGGTTCGGCACCGCGTCGCCACGCCCTTCATCGCGAGCGTGCCAGGTTTCTTCCCGTACCTCCGCGAAGAGAGAGGACTGCGGCCCGAGACCTGCGCTGGTCGTGCCGTCGAACTGCGCAAGTTCGAGGTGTTTCTTCACCGAAGTGATGTCGGCCTGGCCGACCTCTCACCGTCGCTGCTGGGCCGCTATGTCGCCGAACGCGCGAAGTCGCTTGTCCCAACCAGCCTGCATGACTGCACCGGCGCCCTGCGCGTCTTTCTGCGCTACCTGCATCGGGAGAACATCATTCCGGCCGACATCACCCGCGCACTGCCGCGCGGCCGCAAGTACAAGCAGTCGTCTCTGCCGCGTGGTCTCCCATGGGCCGATGTTCAGAGGATTCTTGATGGCGTCGACCGCCGCTCCGCCGTGGGCAAGCGCGACTACGCCGTGATGCTGCTGCTGGCCAGCTACGGCCTGCGCGCGCGCGAGGTGGCATCCCTGGAACTGGACGACCTGGACTGGGCGCACTCACAACTGAAGGTGCCGGCACGCAAGGGCGGGCACTCGTCCATCTACCCACTGTCGGCCAGTGTTGGCGAAGCCGTCATTGAGTACCTGCGTGCCGGCCGCCCTGCGGTCGATGACCGGCATGTCTTCCTGACCTCCAGGACGCCATTCGCCCCCATCAATCACTACAGCATCTCCAGGCTCGCGGCGCATTACATCGTCGCTGCCGGCATCCACGTGCCGCGTCCGGGTTCGCACACGCTGCGCCACAGTTGCGTGCAGCGCTTGGTCGAGTCGGACGTTGCCTTCAAGGCGATCGGCGACTACGTTGGGCACCGCCGCGCGGAGTCGACGCTCGTCTATGCCAAGGTGGCGTTGCACCGCTTACGCCAGCTCGCCATCGGTGATGCGGAGGAGGCGCTGTGAGGGCCGCGTGGTGTGGTTTCAGCAGCCCGTTGGCAGGCGACATCGAGAGCTACCTCAGCGCCAAGCGCGCCATGGGCTGCAAGTTCGCCTCGGAGGACCGTAGCCTTCGGCTGCTTGACCGGTATCTCGTTGAACAACGGGTCCTGTCGCTCGGCGATGTGACCAGCGCATGCCTGGAGCAGTTCCTCGCATCGCGCGGCCGAGTCAATGCGCGCGGTTTCAATCACCTGTTGGGCGTGGTACGCCGGCTGTTCGACTGGATGGTCGACCAGCAGGTCCTCGTCGAGTCTCCTGTGCAGCTTCGGCCCAAGCGCGAGGGCGTGCGGCGCCAGCCCTTCCTCTTCGATACCGACGCCATCCGGCGCCTGCTGGCCGCGGCAGCCCTGTTGCCCGACAACGCCCGCGCGCCGATGCGTGGGCCGGCCTACGAGACCATGTTTGCGCTGCTGGCCGGGCTCGGCCTGCGCATCGGTGAGGTTGCGCGTCTGCAGTGCGGCGATGTCGATCTGGAACGCGAGGCCTTGCAGGTCCGCGACACCAAGTTCGGCAAGAGCCGCCTGGTGCCCTTCGGCCCGAAGCTCTCGGCGCGGTTGCGCGTTTACCTGGGACTGCGAGAGCGTCAGGGGATGCCCTGCAGCGGCGCCGCGCCATTGTTTTCGTGGAACGGCCGCCAGCCGGTGAGCACCAACGCCATCCGGAACACCTTCCGCGACGATCTGCTGCCCCAGCTGGCACTGGCGGTGCCGGTCGGCGTGTTCGGCCCCCACGTGCACGGGCTGCGGCACTCGTTCGCGGTGCGCACGCTTTTGAACTGGTACCGACAGGGCATCGAGCCGGCAACGCGGCTCAACTACCTGTCCACGTTCCTCGGACACGTCAATCCGACGAGCACGGCGGTGTACCTGACCATCACCAGCGAGCTGTTCGAGCAGGCCAATCAGCGGTTCGAGAAGTTCGCGCCGGCTGCCCGTGCGGAGGTGCAGTCATGACCGCACCAACGATCGGCGTGGTCGTTCACGACTTCTTCCTGGACTACCTTCCGCAGCAGAAGGGCCTCAGGCCCAGTTCGATTCGCAGCTACCGCGACACCCTTCGGCTGTTCCTGGTCTTCGCCGCAGGCCAGTGCCGGCGCGGCGTCACCCAGCTCACCTTCGACGACCTGGGCTTCGAACGGGTGCTGGCCTTCCTGAGGGACCTGGAGCAGACGCGCCGCAACGCGATCGCCACGCGCAACCAGCGCCTGGCCGGGCTGCACACGTTCTACGAGTACGTCGGAAGGCGCCTGCCCGAGATGCTGCGGGCCTGCTCCCAGGTGGCCGCTATACCGGTCAAGCGCTGTCCACTGCCCGAGACGCGCTTTATGGCGAGGGACGAGGTCGACGCGCTGTTCGCGAAGCTGCCGGCGGACGGCAGGCTCGCGCTGCGCGACCGAACGATGCTGCTCTTTCTGTACAACACCGGCGCCCGGGTGTCGGAGGTGGCGGGACTGCGCGTCGATCATCTGTCGCTGACGACGCCGGCGCACGTGCGGTTACTCGGCAAGGGCGGCAAGTGGCGGTCATGCCCGCTATGGAACCAGACGACGCTGGCCTTGCAGCAACTGCTGGCCGAGCGCGGCGCCTCGCGACCCGAGGACTGCGTGTTCACAGCGGCGGGCGGCGAGGCG
>JANMZP010000209.1:0-16546 GCA_031383435.1 Betaproteobacteria bacterium
TGGTGGTGCCGCTGAAGCGGCTGCACGGCGGCGACACCGTGAAAGGCTATTCGCAGGCCGTCGTGGCCCACATGGCGCGGACCCTGCCGCAGCGCTTCGTGGCGCGCAGCGGGCCGAAGAACCGCGTCGGCAAGATCTTCATCGACTACCTGCGCAACGGGCCCGCGGCCAGCACGGTGTGCGCCTGGTCGGCGCGGGCGCGGCCCGGCATGGGCGTCTCCGTGCCCGTGGGCTGGGCCGAACTGCCGGCTTTGCGCGGCGGCGACCACTGGTGCCTGCAGACGGTGCACGAGCGCCTGGATGTCGGCAATGAACCGTGGGCCGGCTACGCCAAGGCGGCACGCGGCCTCGGCGCGGCGATGGCCGCGCTGGGCTGGGTGCCGCCGACGGCTTGAGGTGCCACGTGCGCCCCGCCATTCACCATCCACCACCCCATGTCGGCCGTCGGCCGAGCCAGGAGTTCCCATGCCCCGCGTGATCTGGAAAGGCGCCATCACTTTCGGTCTGGTGCACGTGCCCGTGGCCTTGTACCCGGCGTCGCAGGACGTCGGCATCGACTTCGACTGGCTCGACAAGCGGTCGATGGACCCGGTGGGCTACAAGCGGGTGAACAAGCGCACCGGCCAGACCATCGAGGCCAGCGACATCGTCAAAGGCATCCGGCAGCCGGGTGGCGATTACGTGATCCTGAGCGAAGACCAGATCAAGGCGGCCTATCCGAAATCGACGCAGACCATCGAGATCGAGCACTTCGTCAAGGCCAGCGAGATCCCGTTCACGCTGCTGGAAACGCCTTACCACCTGGAGCCCATCGGCAAGGCCGACAAGGTCTACGCGCTGCTGCGCGAGGCCATGTTCGAGGCCGGCGTCATCGGCATCGCCCGGGTGGTGATGCACACGAAAGAGCGGCTGGCCGCGCTGATTCCCAGTGGCGCCGGGTTGGTGCTCAACACCATCCGCTGGGCCACCGAGATGCGCCCCGTGACCGAGCTGAAGCTACCGGCCGAAGGCAGGACCGCCGCAGGCCTGAAGCCGGCCGAATTGAAGATGGCCGCGCAACTGATCGGCGACATGACCGCGCCGTGGCAGTCGGACGACCACGCCGACCGGTTCAGCGATGCCATCCTGGCGCTGGTGCGCAAGAAGGTCGACGCCGGTGAGACGGCCACGGTGACGACGCTCGAGGAAGCGCCCACCGACGCAGCCTCGGCCAACGTCGTCGACCTCACGGCCTTGCTGGCGCAAAGCCTGGGCCAGCGCAAGCCAGCCACCCGCAAGCCATCCACCCAGAAGCGGGCCTGACCGACCCACCCCCGTGCGCGGCGCGGCTGCACACAGTCGCCCGCTGTTCGGCGGTGCACACGGCGGCACCGTCGCGCCGCCTACCGACCTGCGGCAGCGGCAGGCGTGGCCGCGGGTGCCTTGGCACGGGGCGGGGTCGGTGCGGCCGGGGCGGCCGGCACGGTCGGGGCGCTTGCACAGGCGTCGCCCTCTTCCTTCTGCCCGAAATCGATCAGCGGGATCAGGGCGGCAAACGGGCCGATGGCCGCGCCCAACGCCGCAGCGATGCCGACCTTGCCCACCAGCTTGCCGCCTTCCAGGCCGATGCGCGGCTGCGCCAGCGTGCCGCGCAGCGTGATGGGCGTGCGCAGCGACAGCGGCGAGAAGTCCTTCGGCCGCGAGGTGGCCACCAGCGCCAGCGTTTCGTCTTTCAGGTTCAGCTCACCGGCCAGGCGCAGCGTGCTGTCGGCGTTGTCGATCACGCCACGGTCGGTGCGCACCACGCCGTTGCGCGCGGTGGCCTGCACGCGCGCGCAGCGCAGCGGCAACGGGCGGTCGCCGCGTATCAGCACGCCCAGTCCCTGTGCCACATCCAGCCCGGCGGCCTCGGTTACCAGATGCGACAAGGTGCCGTCGCGCAGCGTCAGGTCGAAGCGGCCGTTCAGGGTCGACAGGATCTGGCCGGTGGAGTCGCCGCTGCCGCGCACGTCGAAGGTGGCGTCGAGCGCACCGGTGACGTAGTTGCGCACCACCTGGTCGCCGCCCTGGCGGGCCTGCTGGCGTTCCTGCTTCAGCCGCGTGCCCTGCGTGGCACCGGCTGGCGGTGCGGCAGACGCTTGCGGGGTCTGCGTGCCGCGCAGCCAGCCGGCGATGTCCACCCCGGCGAAGCGCATCTTCGCCGTCCATTCGGCGGTGGGGGTGGCGCTGTCGTAGGTGGTGGTGCCGGTCAGCGTGCCACCGGCCACCGTGGCTTTCACCTGCTGCAGTTCCAGGCGGCCCGCCTGCAGCACGACGCGCGTGGCCACGCCGCGCAGCGGTGCCAGCGCCTGGGTGCCGAAGTCCAGCTCGTCGATGGCCACCTGGACATCGGCGTTCATGGCCTGCAGGGAAGGCAGGTCGAAGCTGCGTTGCGGCAGCACGCGGCCCGTGTTGGCGGGTGCGTTGGCGGGGGTGTTTGCGGGCGTGCGGCCGGGCTGCGCCGCGTCCGGTGCCGCCCTGCCGCCGGTGGGCGCGCCGACGGCAGGACCCAGGTCGGCCAGCGCCAGGCGGCTGCCCGTCAGGCGGCCGGTCAGCAGGGGCAGCTCGGGCCGGGTGTCGTAGCGGAAATTGCCACCCAGCCGGCTCTTGCCGATGGTGGCGCGGCGCGCCTGCAACTGCCACACGCCAGCGTCGTGGGCCAGGTGGCCTTCCAGGTCGAAGGCTGGCGTCTGCGGCAGCGTCACGCCCAGCGGCGCGCCAACCTGGGCCAGCGAAGGGCCGCCAAACTTCAAGTCACCGTCCAGCCGGCGCGCGCCGAGCAAGGCACCGGCCTTGCCGTCGAACAGGACGCGCGCGGCCCCGACCCGGCCCTCGACACGCAGCGCGATGGCGGCTTCCGCCACGTCGGCCACCAGCGGCATGGCACTGCCGGTCAGCACGTTCAGATGCAGGGGCAGCGCGTGCCAGCGCCCCTCGACTTGCGCCCGCCAGCCGGCCTGCGCCCCGCCAGACCCGCCCGACCCGCCCGCAGCGCCATCGCCCTTGCCCTTGCCCTTGCCCTTGCTCTGGTCCCGGTCGTCGATCTCGCTCTCACGTCCCGCGATATCGGCAACCAGCCGTGTGGCCAGCGCTTCGTCGTCGAAGACGATGCGCCCGGCGCGGACGACCAGCGTCTCCACCTGGGGCAAGTCCAGCCGCCCCTCGGGTTTCGGCACCTGCGGCGGCTTGCCGGCGGCCGGTCCGATCTGCCAGGTGGCGCGTCCCGCCGCGTCGCGCAGCAGGTTGACATCGAGCCGGCTCGCGTCCAGCGCGGCCACGCGCAGCGGCGCGCTGCCGCGCCAGAAGTGCCAGGCATCACCCCAGCGCCAGGCCAGGCGCAGGTCCTGGCCGCTCAGCAGGTAGGGCGCAGCCGGTCCGGGCGCGGCACCCACGGTCAGCGCGCCGAGCTCCAGGTGCGGCCGGCCGATCAGTTTCAAGGCGAAGCGGTCGGCGGGCGCGCCGAAGGCGACCGGCACGCCGGCCGCCTGGGTCAGTGCACGGCCGAGCGGGCCGCGCAGGACACGCCAACACGTCGCTTCACCGATGACGACCCCGGCGACGCCCAGCAGGACGCAGGCACCGACAACGGCGGCCACGGCGCGGCCGCCCCCTGAGCCGGAGAAGCGGGGGAAGCGGGGGCGCGGCAGGGCTGCTTCTGGCGGAACGGAAGACGCATTCATTCCGCAGCATGGGTCGGCTGCACGACCAAAGCCATCAGCGCAGCGGCGGACTCGGCGTAGGCCTTGCCTTACACCAGCCGGAATGCGTCGCTGTCCTACAGCGTGGCCCGGTCCGCGACGACAGACCGGGGCCGCCGCGCTGCCTAGATTCCTTCTCAGTGTAGACAGCCCCTGGCAAGCCCGGGGGGGCGGATTCCACCCACGTACCGCCCGTGCACCGCCAACCCACCCAACCGGAGCCCGCCCATGAAATTCACCCCCCTCGTCCTCGCTGCCGCTGCCGCGCTGACCGCCGTCACCTCCACCACGGGCTGCGCCGTGGCGCGCGACCAGCAGTCGGTCGGCTCCTACATCGACGACAGCGCGCTGACCACCCGCGTCAAGGCCAAGTTCGCCGAGGACCCGGTGGTCAGTGCGATGTCCATCAGCGTCGAAACGCTGAAGGGCGAAGTCCAGTTGTCCGGCTTCGCCAAATCGGAGCAAGAGAAGTCCCAGGCGGCGGCACTGGCCCGCAACACCTCGGGCGTGCAACGTGTGCGCAACGACATCGTCGTGCGCTGAGCCGGCCACCAAGGAGCATGACGATGAAGACCAATCCAACGGCCGCCCGCAGCCCCGCCCCTGGCAGTGGCCATGAAACCCTGGCGCTCGACCCGGCCGGGCTGGATGCGGCCCGGCGCGACGTCGGCAACGGTGCCGTCACGCCAGCCTACGGCCCGTGGCGGGAAGACGTGATCCAGCTGCTCAACGATTCGCTGGCCACCGAGCTGGTGTGCGTGCTGCGCTACCGCCGCCATCACTTCACCGCGGCCGGGCTGGCTTCGCCGGCCATCGCGGCGGAATTCCTGGTGCATGCCAACGCCGAACTGGCCCACGCCGACAAGCTGGCCGAGCGCATCGTGCAGCTGGGCGGCGAGCCCGACTTCAACCCGGCAGGCCTGCTCGAACGCAGCCATGCCGAGTACAACGAGCCGAGTGACCTGAAGGCGATGATCCTGGCCAACCTGATCGCCGAGCGCGTGGCGGTGGAGGCCTACCGCCAGATGGTGCACCTGCTGACCGACAAGGACCCGACGACACGGCGCCTGGTCGAGCACATCCTCGCTGAGGAAGAAGAGCACGCCGACGAGTTGCGAGATTGGCTGGAACGCTAGCCGTGGTGCGCCCTGTCATGCAGCGCGACGCCACCACGCCCACCCACCCGGCCGCCCCGACGGTGCCGAAACGGCTTTTGCCAGGCACACCGGTTGCCCTGTCAGCAGCGCGTCACTTCGACGCGCGACCCATGGAGAATCCCATGTACCTCCAAGCCACCCAGGGTGCTTGCGGCCTGAAGGTCGAAGCCCGCCAAAACCTGCTGCTGGCTGCCTTGCCAGCCACGGACCTGGCGCGCTGGACGCCGCACCTCGAACCCGTCAATCTGGCTGCTGGCGCTTCCTTGCAACGCAGGGGCGAGTACCCGCATGTCTATTTCCCCGCCACGGCCAGCGTGTCGCTGCTGCGCATCACCCGCGAGGGCGGTTCGGTCGAGATCATGGGCGTCGGCAACGAAGGGATGGTGGGCCTGCCGGTCATCATGGGCGGCGGTTCTGCTTCCGGCGATGCGGTCGTGCAAATGCAGGGCCACGCCTTCCGACTGGACAGCGTCTGGCTGCGCAACGAGTTCCACACCAACCCCGCCGTGATGCAACTGCTGCTGCGCTACACCCAGGCGCAGATGGTGCACGGCGCGCAGTCGGCCTTGTGCAACCGGCTGCATTCGCTGGAAAAGCGCCTGTGCCGCTGCTTCTTGAGCAAGCTGGATCACGCCAACGGGGCACCGCTGAGCCTGACCCACGACAGCCTGTCCTGCATGCTGGGCGTGCGCCGCGAAGGCGTGACCGGCGCGGCGCAGAAACTGCAGCGGGCCGGCCTGATCGACTATGCGCGGGGCCGCGTCGAAGTCATCGACCGCCAGGGACTGGAAAGCTGGAGTTGCGAGTGCTACCAGCTGGTCCGTGACGAGTACCAGCGGCTGCTGTGCCCGGTGCCCGCCGCGTTCACCAGGCCGCTGCCCCGGCCCATCAGGCCGCACGAAGAGCCTGCGCCATCAGCCCAGGTGCCAGCCGCCATCCTGCGCACCCGCTACAGCGACCGCATCGTCATGGCGGGGTGACCCGGCGCGATCGGGCCGGGCTTCGAACGCATACTTCGGGGGTCAGTCCCCCCAACTTCGAAGCCACACCCCGCCATGCCGGTCCGCCATGAAGAGCTGCTCGCCGTCGCGGCGCACGTTGCCGCACAACGCGACTCGATCCTGCGGGCCTGGCGCCGCAAGGTGGCGGCCGACCCCCACCTGACGACAGGCACCGCGTTGCCCCCCGCGCAGCTCAACGACCACCTGCCCGCGCTGCTCGAAGATTTCGAGCGCCGGCTGGCTGCTGACGATGCCGCCACGCGGGCGGCCAGCGCAGAAGCCGAACAGAGCGACGCTGCCGCGCACGGCCTGCACCGCTGGCAGCAGGGCTTCGACTTGCTGGAGGTGTCGCGCGAACTCGGCCGCTTCAACGAATGTGTGGTGGCGGCGCTGGAGGGCGCCACCGAAGCGCCGGCCGCCCCGCCCGCCGCCCCGCCCGCTCCACTCAGCCCGGCGGCCCTGGCCCAGGCGCGCGCGATCTGGGCGGCCCTGTACAGCGTGGTGCTGGGGTCCAGCACGGCGCAGTATTTCAAGCTGCAACAGGTGGAAGCTGCGGGGCACGTGGCCGAACTGGAACAGGCGATGCAGACCCTGCAGCAACTGGAAGTGCAACGCGCTGAGCTGTGGCAGCAGGCCGCGCACGACCTGCGCGGCAGCCTGGGCGTGGTCAGCATGGTCACCGCCGGCCTGACCTCGCCGCGTGCACCGGACGAAGCCAAAACCCGGTTTCTCGGCGCGCTGGACCGCAACGTGCGGTCGCTGCACCGCTTGCTCGAGGACGTGACCAGCCTGGCCCGGCTGGAGAGCGGGCAGGAACAGCGGGCGCTGGCCCCGCTGGACGCCTCGGCGCTGCTGCACCAGATCGCCGAAAGCGTACAGGCGGCGGCCGACGACCGCCAGTTGCAGCTGCAGCTGGATGGCCCGCAGACCCTGCCCGTTGAAGGCGACGCCGTCAAGATCCGGCGCATCGTGCAGAACCTGGTGCTCAACGCCATCAAGTACACGCCGCAGGGTCGTGTCACCGTTGCATGGGGTCCGCACGAACAGGCGGGGGGCTCGCGCTGGTTCATCGGTGTCAGCGATACCGGCCCGGGTCTGCACGCAGGCACAGGCGCGCGGCTGACTCAGGCCCTGAATGTCGCCACGGCACAGGCCGACGAGATGTCTGAAGGCCACGAGGCCGGCGAGATCACCCACATCGGACCGACCGCGATCGACGCCACGCCCGCCCCAGCTGCCACTGCAGCTGCAGCGCCCAGCCGGCGGGGCCCGCCGTCAGAAGGCGAAGGCATCGGCCTGTCGATCGTCAAACGCCTGTGCGCCCTGCTGGACGCGACGATGGAAGTCGAGACCCAGGCGGGGCAGGGCACCACCTTCCGCATCTTGTTGCCGACGCGTTACGCGCCGTAGCTGCAGCGGGCAACGCAGGTGCCGGCTGCGCTCAGCGCATGCGGATTTCGGCGTGCTCGCCCAGGTCGGTGGGCGGCTCGCCAGTGACGCTGGCCTTGGCCATCTTGAACAACTGAACCAACTTGCTGCTCTTGACGTCCCAGTAGTTGGCGTGGCGGATCTGCACTTGAACCAGCGCCAGATTGGGGTCTTCGACGCCGCCCGGGAACCAGGCTTCGGCCATCTTCGACCACAGCTGCTGCGCCTTGGCCAGGTCGTTGACCACCGCCGCGGTACCCGAGACCGACACATAGCGGTCCGCGCCCGTGTCGGCGTAGGCCACGTTCACCACCGGCTGGCTGGCCAGAGCGGCCACCGGTTCGCTCTGGCGCGACATGAAGAACCACAGGCTGGCGTCTTCGTCGATGGCCTTGTTCTGGGTCGTCATCGGCCGCGCGTGCAGGTCGCCATCGCTGGCGCTGTAGGTGAACATGCCGAAGCGGATGTCCTTGATCATCGACCACAGGTGCTGGCGGTGTTCGCCGCTGTCGCTGACGCCGTCGCTGACGCTGTGGCTGACGTCGTGGCTGGGGCTGGTACGGGGCGTGCTGGCCGTTGACATGGTGGAAGCCTCTCTGGAATGGAACGAAGACGCGCGCAAAGACGTCGGGCACCCATTGCAGCAGCGGCCCGGCCCTTCACGCGTCAGCCGCAGCCCTGCCGCCCTGTAGGACGATGCGCGGGTCGGCCGCTTGAGCCTGTCTCGGTCGGGTGGCCAGGGCCACGACTGCGGCAGCCGCGGCAACGATGAGCGCGTCTTCGATCAGGCCGCTGCGCGTCTGTCCGAGTCGGGCCATGGCTTGCTTGCGGCCGGCCAGCGTCAGGTAGGCCAGCGGCACCGCGGTGGCCACCGCGACGGCGGCACCGGCGCGTTCGTGGCCGCGCGGCGCCAGCGCGGCACCTGCAATGCCGGCGCTCATCACCCGCGCCAGCAAGCCGAGAAAAACCGTGCGGTCGGGGGCTGTCGTCATCTTGTCGCCGAACAGTTCACCGACCCCCATGGCCAGGGCACCGAAGGTCGCCACCGGGCGGTCCAGCAGGACCAGTTGCCCCGGCGTTCGGCGGCCGGCGAGCCGGGCTGCGGCGAGGGTGGCCATCGGCGTCATCGATCGCGCGCTGGCCACGGCGCCTATCAGGGCGCAAGGGAGCAGACTGCTTGGTTTCATGTTGATCAAGACCTTTTGAAGCGGGACGTTGCAGAGCAGCGGAGGCCGTCCGGGCGGGGCGAAGCACCTGACCCGGGCAAGCCGCGCTCCTGCCGACAACGCCGTCAGCACCGGCACCACGGGCACCACCGGCACCACCGGCACCACCGCCTTGACGCGCGCCGTGTCGGCAGCCGCTTTGAAGGCACCACGCACGTTCATCGCGGCCAGCGCAATCTGCAGCGCCACCAGTGCCGGCACGTTGTCATGCAGCGCCCAGACCGTCCACATCAGGTTGCTCAACAGGAAGACCCAGAAACCGGCCTTGCGGCGGCTTTCCCCGGTCGAACCGACCAGCCAGCTGGCCAGCACGGTGACCGCCATCGCCGGCCATTGCAGGTGGGTCAGCGCGTCCATGCCAGCGCCATCAGCACGTTGGCTCCGCCAGCGCCGGCCGCGCGAGTTCGTTCGCCACCGCGCTCAGCACGTCGCGGTTCCAGCCCATGCCCAGGTGGCTGGCGCTGACCTCGATGTCCTTCACGCCGCGGCGATGGCCGGAACCGTGCAGGCCGTGCTGGCAGGTTTGCCAGGCGACGACACCGTCGCGGCGGCTGAAGATGGCGGTGGTGGGCACCGGCGGCGGGCTGGCCAGCCGGGCCCGCCACTGCGGCGATTCAGCCGGCACCTGGCCGTTCAGCAACTTGAACAGCCAGCCTGCGCGGGTCTGCGCACTGCTGCCGTTGAAGGGCGTGCCGATGGTGATGACGCGGCGCACACGCTGCGGTGCCAGCTTGGCGATCTCTCGGGCGTAGAAACCGCCCAGGCTCCAGCCCACCAGGCTCAGGTCGCCGGCGGTCGATGACGCCGGGGCACCCGCATCGGCCCGGGCCAGCACGGCTTCTTTCAGCGACCGCAGCCAGGCTTTGATGTCGCCGGTGGGCCCCGCATTGAAACCTTGGCCCCAGTCGATGGCGCGGTAGCCCAGGCGCGACAGGTGCTGGCGCAGCGTCCACAGCGACAGCCCGTTGGTACCGAGTCCGGGAAACAGCACCACGGTGTGGCCGTCGCGGCTGGGCGGTGAAGGCCGCGAAGGGCGCACCAGGTAGCCCAGCAGGTCGGCAGCGGCGCGCACCGGCTCGGAGGTGAACAGGGCCAGCGAGGGGCGGGGTGCGGAGGTCAGGACCAGCGGCATGGTGGGCAAACGGAAGTGGAGACTGCTGCAGTCAATCTAGCGGCCCGTCAGCCGATGCACTGCCGGTGCGCGGGCCGCCGCGCTGTAGGAAGACGTCGGGTTTGCCCCTTGCCTCATCCCGGGGGCCGGCCGGCTTTACGGCCTGGTTGCACCGGTCGGTCTATCTGTGCGGATCGGGTGTGGGCGACGCCGTCCTACGTGAAACCGGGCCCTGCGCTGACAGCCAACGCACAGCGCGGAACCGGAAGATCAAGGTCACAGGAACGAGCTTGCAACCATGACCACCGACCCCGTCAGTCACCCTGCACCCGCCGCAACACGGCAGCAGCGCGCCCGTCATGTGCTGCTGGCCCTGCTGGCAGGGCGGCCGGTGCTGGCCTGGGCGCTGGTGGTGATGGCGGCGATGCTGTTCTATTTCGTCCACCTCGTGCATGAACAGGTGGCACGCGGCGAACGGCTGCACGAGGCGCAACGCAACGCCTCGGTGGCGTCCTCGGCGCAACGCCCGGTCACGCCCAAGCGCCGGCAGGAACGGGAGCTTGCCTCGTTGCCTTGAAAAGCCGCTGGGAGAGGGGAGCCCCTCGCCCGGTCGGCTTCGGCCGCTGGTCAGGCATGCGGCTGGCCGTTCGGAGGGACACCCCCTTGTTGCAAGCTGCGCCGAGATCCCCATGCAGGACGATTTGCGTTTTCTGTACCGGCTGCTTCGGCAACAGCTGGACGTGGCCTACGCGGCGGTGGCGTGGGCGCACCGCCGCATCGACCAGATCGCCCTCGATTTGATGAGCCTGGAGCGCACGCTGGGAAACGCCGGTGTGAAGAGCGTGCCGGCCTGCCGGCCCCGCACTCGGTCTACCGGGGGCAACTTGAGATCGCCGCGCTCTGCGGGACAGCATTAGACTTTTTGTATTCCGCCGGCCAAGCCGGCGGTGCGTCCGGGGAGACCAAGCGATGAACCAGACCAGCGCTGAGGCCGCGCCTGCACCAGCCTTCCTGTCTGGTGGCGGCGCGATGGGCCGGCTGATGCGCGCGCACGACTGGGCGGCCACGCCACTGGGGGCAGTAGAAGGCTGGCCGGCGGCGCTGCGCACCACCTTGCGCATCCTGCTCAGCACCCACCACCCGGTGTTCCTGTTCTGGGGCGCGCAGCACGTCTGTTTCTACAACGACGCCTACAGCCGTTCGCTGGGGCCCGAGTCCCACCCGGCCATGCTGGGCATGCCGGCGCAACGGGCCTGGCGCGAGATCTGGCCTGTCATCGGCCCGCAGATCGACAGCGTGATGGCCGGCGGCCCCGCCACCTGGCACGAGAACCAGCTGATCCCCATCACCCGCCACGGCCGGCTGGACAGCGTCTACTGGACCTACAGCTACGGCCCGGTGGACGACGACACGGCGCCGGGCGGCATCGGCGGCGTTCTGGTGCTGTGCACCGAGACCACCGAGCAGGTGCTGGCCACCCAGCGCCTGGCGGACCAGAAGCGCTGGATGGCGCTGTTCGACCAGGCACCGGGCTTCATCTGCATGCTGCAGGGCCCCGAGCACCGCTACAGCTACAGCAACCGCCGCTATGCCGAGCTGACGAGCCAGCGCGCCTTGACGGGCCGCACGGTGCAGGACTGCATGCCCGAGGTGGTTGAACAGGGCTTCATCGCGCTGCTCGACGAGGTCTACCGCAGCGGCGTGGCCCACGTGGCGCAGAGCGCGCCGCTGAAGCTGACACCCGCTGCTGGCGGCGAGCCGGTGCTGCGGTATCTGGACTTCGTCTACGAACCCACGCGCGACGAAGCCGGCCGCGTCACCGGCATCTTCGTCGAAGGGCACGACGTGACCGCCCGCACGCTGGCCACGCGCGAGTTGCAGGCCACGCTGGAAAGCATCGCCGACGGCTTCGCGGCCTTCGACAGCGACTGGCGCTTCGTCCACCTCAACCCGGCGGCCGAACGTCTGGTGGGCCGCTCGGCTGCCGACCTGTTGGGCCGCTCGCACTGGGAAGCTTTCCCCGACACCGTGGGCACACCGCTGCAGGCCGAGTACCTGCGCGCGGCCGCTGGCGAGGTGCGGGTCTTCGAGTTCTACGCCGACGACCTGCAGCGCCATTTCCACCTGCGCTGCTACCCGCGCGCCGGCGGCGGGCTGGCGGTGTACTTCCAGGACATCACGCGCCACCGGCAGCACGACGCCGCGCTGCAGGCTTCCGAAAAGCAGGCGCGCGATCGGGCTGGGGAACTGGAAGCGCTGATGGGCAGCATGCCGGCCTTCGTCTGGTTCGCCCACGACCGCGCCTGCACGCGCATCAGCGGCAACCCGCAGTCATACCGCCTGATCCGCATGACGCCGGACAGCAACCCCTCGGCCACCCCCTCGGCCACCCCTACAGCGGCGTCGCCAAGCGGGCGGCCCTTTCGCGAATTCCGGGGTGGCGTGCCGGTCGACCCGCAAAGCCTGCCGCTGCAGCAAGCGGCGCGCACCGGCCAGCCGGTGGCGCCCGGCGAGCTGAGTTTGGTCTTCGACGACGGCGCTGTGCGTCACCTGTACGGTGGTGCCGTGCCCCTGCACGACGACCAGGGCGTGGTGCGCGGCGCGGTGGCCACCTTCGTCGACATCACCGAGCTGAAGCAGGCGCAGGCCCGGCTGGAACAGCGCGAACGCGAGCTGCGCACGCTGGCCGACAACACGCCCGACGTGCTGGCGCGTTTCGACCGCGCGCACCAGCTGGTGTTTGTCAACGCCGCCATCGAGGGCACCACCGGCCAGCCGCCGCACACCCTGCTGGGCCGCAGCCTGCAGGCGCTGGACCTGCCGCAGCCGCTGCGTGAACGCTGGGCCGCGGCGCTGGACGGGGTGTTCGACAGCGCCCGGCCCGGCGGCTTCGAAAGCAGCTTCGAGCAGAACGGCAAGACCCGCACGCACGTCTGGCGGCTGGTGCCCGAAAGCAACGCCAGCGGCCGCGTCTTGCACGTGCTGGCGCTGGTCCAGGACGTCAGTGAGCAGCGGCGCGCCGAGCAGGCGGTGCGCGACGCCGAACGCCGCAAGGACGAATTCCTGGCCACGCTGGCCCACGAACTGCGCAACCCGCTGGCCCCCTTGCGCAGCGGGCTGCAGATCCTGGAACAGGAAGGCCAGACCGGTGCCGGTGCCGGTGCGGGGGCCGATGCCGGGGCCAAAGCAGCGGGCGTGCGTTCGATGATGACCCGGCAGCTGGCGCAGATGGTGCGGCTGATTGACGACCTGCTCGACGTGTCGCGCATCGCGGCCGGCAAGATGACCCTGCGGCCGGAAGTCGTCACGCTGCAATCGGCCGCCGAGACGGCGCTGGAAGCCTGCCGCCCCGCGCTGCAGGCCGGCGGCCAGCGGCTGGTGCTGCGGCTGGCCAGCGAGCCGGTGTGGGTGCAGGCCGACCCGGCGCGGCTGGCCCAGCTCATCGGCAACCTGCTGCACAACGCCGCCAAGTACACGCCCGAGCACGGCACCATCACGCTGACCGTGGCACCGGACACCGCGCCGCCGGCTGTGCCAGGCGAGCCCGGCACGGCTCTGCTGCAGGTGGCCGACACCGGCATCGGCATCCCGCAGGACATGCTGGACGACGTGTTCCAGATGTTCGCGCAGGTCAACCACACGCTGCACCGCGCGCAGGGCGGCCTGGGCATCGGGCTGGCGCTGGCGCGCAGCATCACGCTGCTGCACGGCGGCAGCATCAGCGCGCACAGCCAAGGGCTGGACCAGGGCAGCGTGTTCACCTGCCGGCTGCCGGGTTGGGTGCCGGCTGTGGCGGCTGACAGCCGGACGAACCAGCACACCAACCAGCA
This sequence comes from Betaproteobacteria bacterium, assembly GCA_031383435.1. GTDB lineage: Bacteria > Pseudomonadota > Gammaproteobacteria > Burkholderiales > Burkholderiaceae_C > Rubrivivax. Next base: position 13,470 of record JANMZP010000209.1, read on the forward strand.
GGCAGACCACCCCATGAGCAAGCCGATGGATGCGAAAGCAAACGCAGACGCAAACGCAAACGCAGACGCAAACGCAAACGCAAACGCAAACGCAGCCGCAGCCGCAGCCGCAGCACCGCCCTCAGCCGCGCCACACCCCAAAGCCCGACCGCTGCGGGTGCTGGTGGTGGACGACAACCGCGACGCCGCCGACAGCCTGGTGCTGCTGCTGAGCCTGTCCGGCCACGCCACGCGTGCCGCCTACGACGGCTGCGAGGGCCTGCAGCAGATCCTGGCGTGGGCACCGGACATCGCCTTCGTCGACATCGGCATGCCGGGCATGGACGGCTACGAACTGGCCCGCACACTGCGCGGCCGGGCGGCAGAAACGGTAGCGACGGCAGAGACGGCGGAGTCGTTGCGCGCGAATTCGCCGGTGCTGGTGGCCGTGACCGGCTGGGGCAGCGAAAGCGACGAGCGCCGCAGCCGCGACGCCGGCTTCGACCTGCACTTCACCAAGCCGGTGGCGCTGGAATCGGTGGAGGCGGTGCTGGAGCGGCTGGCCGCGGGTCAGCCGCTCTGAAACCGGCACGTCGCCTCGGGCACCGTGCAGAGGGTCAGCGCAGCCGCGCCTCACCGTACCCAGCGGCCGCGGCCTGCCTGCATTCCTACAGCCGCACGCGGCTTCATCTGCTGCCCGCACGCCCGCTGCGCCCCTACGCTGACAGCCACACAACAACCACCGCTGGAGGTGACGATCATGGGTAAATATGTGCTGGCCTGGCTGCTCGGCGTGCCCACTTTATTGCTGGTGCTGGTCTACATCTTCTTCCGCTGAAGCGCGCGCTGCGCGCCTCGCGACGGCGGCGTCGGCGGACGACCGTTTCAACTCGACCGAGGTGATGCAGGCCGAGCAGGCGCGTGCCACCGAGAGTCTGGCGCACCAGCAGGCCCAGCGTGTGGCGCTGGCCGGCGTGCTGAACGACGGCGATGCGCCGACCAGCGAGCTCGGGCTGGTGGCGGACGCGGTGCAGACCGTGCAGCTGACGCCGACCGATCTGGTGCGCGAGGTGGCGAGCCGCCTTGCTGCAGGCCACCCCCTGCTGCTGTTGATCGAGAGCGACACCGATGACAGAAGCGGTAGACGCAGCCCAGGCTGGTGATGTCCAGATCCTGGCGGCCGTCGCAGCCATCGCCACCGGTGCCGCAGGCGGTGCGGAACGGGGTGCAGCCCCAGGCATGCGCCTTGCGTTGTTCTATCGTTGGTCTTGTATGCAGCCGCGCAGCACCGCCATGCCCCCCCACCGAGCCGTGACCCGCACAGCCCGACGCTTGATTGACAGGCGCAGGGCCAGCGTCGAGTCCCGCTCCTGGGCGAGCCGTTGCCGGGGGCAAGCCCTTGCCGTGGCTGAAGGGCGCGTTGCAGGCCGGTGGGCCTTGGGGTCCGTGATGGGCCTGCCAGCAAAGGCCTGCGCGGGGCCAGCCTGCCCACGCTATGGTTCGCCCCCAACGCCTGCCCAGCCATGACCCTCACCATCCGCTCCCGCCTGCTGCTGTTGGTGCTGGCCGTTTTGCTGCCGGGGCTGGTGGGGGTGATCTGGCTCATCAACAACGCCAGCGCCACCGAGCACAGCGCTCAGGAACGCATCCTGCGGGACAACGCGCGCACCTTGTCGATGGTGGTCGACCGGGAACTGTCCCAGCGTTCGGTGCTGGCCCGCGTGCTGGCCCAGTCGCGCTGGCTCGACGGTAGCCCCACGCTCAGCGCCGAGCAGTTGGGCGGCTTCGAGGTGCAGGCCCGGCGTGCGCTGAGCGGCATCGACGGCTGGCTGGAACTGCGGGTGCCTGGCAGCACCCTGCTCGACACCCGGCGCCCCCCCGGCGCGCCGGCACGGCCGCGGGCCGCAGCCTTGGTGTCGCAGCCCGAGGTGCAGCCCCTGCATCTGCCGGTGGGCGGTGAGGAAGCCCATGCGGCGGTGGTGGCACCGCGCCTGCTGGCCGACAAGCCGGTGCTCAACGTGGTGCTGATGCTGCGGCCGGCCGGGCTGCAGCGCATCATCGACGCCCAGCAACTGCCGCCGGGCTGGGTGGGTGCGGTGCTCGACAACCGCGGCCGGGTGGTGGCCCGCTACCCGGGGGGCAGCCAGTACCTGGGCCGCATCGGCACGCCCGACCTGTTGGCGCGCATCTCGCGCGGTGGCGAGGGCCCGCTCGAAGCAACCTCGCTCAGCGGCGAGGTCATGCTGGCTTACTACAGCACGTCGCCGCAGGGCTGGACGGGCGTCAGCGGCATGCCGCACCCCAAGGCGGCCGGCCAGCTGTCGCGGCCGGTGCTGCGGGTGGCGGTGCTGTCGCTGCTGCTGCTGGGCCTGGCTGTCTTCGGCACGCTGTGGATGTCGCGCCGCATCACCGAGCCGGTGGCCGCACTGAAGCTGGCGGCCCGCCAGCTGCAGGCCGGCCAGCCGGTGCTGCACCGTGCCACCGGCATCGTCGAATGCGACGAGGTGGCGCACGCGCTGGCCGAGGCCGCCGAGGTCATCCGCCACGCGCAGGCCGACCTGCAAGGCCAGGTCGCCGAGGCCGTCGAGCGCACCCGCCTGGCCGAACAGCGGGTCGCGCAAGGCCAGCGCGTCGAGGCCCTGGGCCGGCTGACGGGCGGCGTGGCGCACGATTTCAACAACCTGCTGGGTGTCATCAGCAACAGCACGCACTTGATCGAACGCCACCCCGCAGCCAGCGCACTGCAGGGGCCGCTGGCGGCCATGCGGCGCACCGTGCAGCTGGGCAGCCAGATGACCCAGCACCTGCTGCGGATTGCCGGGCGCCAGCCGGTGCGGCCGCAGCGGCTGGCGCTGCAGAGCTGGCTGCCCGAACAGCTGGAGATGCTGCGCAGCGTGCTCGGGCGCCACGTGACGGTGTCGCTGCAGGTGGCAGCGGGCACGGCCGCCGTGCACATCGATGCCGGTGAACTGGAGCTGGCGCTGATCACCCTGGGCCTGAACGCGCGCGACGCGATGCACGGTGCCGGCGAATTGCGGGTGGTGGCGCGCAACGCCGACGGCCCGGAGACCGAAGGCCTGGCCGGCGCGCCGCAGCGC
>JANMZP010000225.1:0-2569 GCA_031383435.1 Betaproteobacteria bacterium
CGCACACGGCCCGTGCTGCGCTGGGGCCACCAGTAGCGTTCGAAGAGTTCGGGCCACTGCCGCCAGGAACGGGCGTCGTGGCAGGCGATGGCACGCCAAGCGGCGCCCACTTGCGCGCTGCGCTGCACGGGCAGCGCCAGCGCGGCCCGCACGAAGGCTTGTTGTTCGGCCACGCCGACCTGCAGGCCGTGGTCGCGCAGCAGCGCGGCAAAGCCCGCGATGGCCTGCAGCGGTTCGGCTTGAACGACAGACGTGGCGGCAGGCTTCATCGCGGCCCCGCCCCTGTCAGGCGGCGCGGGCCGACTTCACCGCCACCCCATCAGCCGCCTGCCGGTTGCGGCCTTCCAGCAATTGCAGCACCCGCTCGGGGCCCAGCTGGAAGCGGTCTTCGCGCGTCTTCAGCAAACAGGCCAGCGTGTGCGTCAGCGCGTGCGGGTCAGATGGCAGCGCAGCGTGGCCCAGGCGGTGCAGTGCGCGCACCCAGTCCAGCGTTTCGGCCACGCCCGGCGTCTTGCCCAGGTCTTCCTGGCGCAGGCGCTGCACGAAGGCCACGGCCTGTTCGACCAGTGCACTTTCAGCGTTCGGCAAGGTGGCCCGCACGATGGCGATCTCGCGCGCCAAGGTCGGGTAGTCCAGCCAGTGATAGAGACACCGGCGGCGCAGCGCGTCGCTGATTTCGCGCGTGCCGTTGCTGGTCACCAGCACGGCCGGCACGTGGCGGGCTTTGATCGTGCCGAGTTCGGGCACGGTGATCTGCCAGTCGGCCAGCACTTCCAGCAAGAAGGCTTCGAAGGCCTCGTCGGCGCGGTCGATTTCGTCGATCAGCAAGACGCAGGGCTCGTCGCTCGACAGCACCGTCAGCAGCGGGCGTTCCAGCAAATAGTCGCGGGCGAAGAGGTCGGCCTCGGCGACGCGGTCCGTGCCCGTTTCATGCAGCCTGATGGCCAGCAATTGCCGGCCGTAATTCCATTCGTAGGCCGCCTGCGCCAGGTCCAGCCCCTCGTGGCATTGCAGGCGCACCAGGCGGCGGCCCAGGGCGCGGGCATGGGCGACGGCCAGTGCGGTCTTGCCGACACCGGCGTCGCCTTCTATCAGCAGCGGGCGCTGCAGTTCATCGGCCAGCCACAAGGTGGTGGCCAGTGCCTCGTCGGCGATGTAGCCGGCCTGGTGCAGGCGTTCGCGCAGGCCGGTTTCGTTCACGCCTTCTTCCCGAACAGCCCCGCCAGCCAGCCCTTGAAGACGGTCCACATCAGCGCCAGCGCGTTCAGCTCTTTCACCGGTGCGGGTGCGAAGACGACCGGCGCACGCGATGCAGCAGGCGCGGCGGCGGCCGCTGCACCAGCAGAGGCACCAGCCGCACCCGCCCCATCAGCAACCTTATCAGCAGCCCCATCAGCAGCAGCCGTGCCGGCAACGGCCACCGGCTCGGACGCCGGCACCGCTGCCGCCGCCGCGCGGAAGTTGTCGGCGAACTGCGCCAGCATGGCGTCGGACACCGGCACCAGCAGCCGGCTGCCGAACTGCGCCAATTTGCCGCTGACGATGATGGTGGCCACACCCACCAGCACCGAGGTGCCCGGCGTGGCACCGGCTTCCAGGTGCGCTTTCAGGTCCATCGACGCGGAAGAGCCGCTCTTGTCGGCACCCTTGCCCAACATCTGCATAGCCTGGGCGGCAGCGTCCAGCCCCAGCACTTCGATGTCGCCACCGAACTGCATCACGGCCGGGCCGACCTTGCTTTTCACCGTGCCCTTGTAGTGCGTGGCGTCCAGCTGCTCGGTGATCTGCGCACCGGGCATGCAGCGCGCCACGGCGTGGATGTCGCACAGCACCTGCCAGGCCTGATCGGCGCTGACCGCCAGGTCGTAGCGCTTGTCGAGTTTCACTTCCATCGTTGAGCCAGTCTCATCAAGGTCAAAGCGCCACGCCACTGGCGACCAGCTGCTGCCAGACGCGGTAGGCGCTGTGCGGCATGGTCATGTTCGTCACGCCCAGGTGGGCGAAGGCGTCCACCACGGCACTGGTGAAGGTGGGGATGCTACCGACGTGGGGCGACTCGGCCACGCCTTTGGCCCCCAGCGGGTGGTGCGGGCTGGGCGTGACGGTGTGGTCGGTCTCCCAGTGCGGCGTTTCCACGAAGGTCGGCAAGAAGTAGTCCATCAGCGTGTTGCCCAGCAGGTTGCCCTGCTTGTCGAAAGGCATCTGCTGGCCCATCGCGACGGCAAACCCTTCGGTCAGGCCGCCGTGGATCTGGCCTTCGATGATCATCGGGTTGATGCGCGTGCCGCAGTCGTCCAGCGCGTAGAAGCGGCGCACCTTGGTCTCGCCCGTGGCGCGGTCGATGTCCAGCACCGCCAGGTAGATGCCGAAGGGGAAAGTGAAGTTGGGCGGGTCGTAGTAGTGCACCGCTTCCAGGCCCATTTCCAGACCGGCCGGCACGTTGTTGTAGGCCGCCCAGGCGATGTCTTTCATGGTCTTGTGGCGCTTATTTGGGTCGTTAGGATCACCCTTCACATTGAAGCGGTCGATCTCCCAGTCGAGGTCGTTCTCGCCCACTTCCAGCAGGTGC
>JANMZP010000226.1:0-23486 GCA_031383435.1 Betaproteobacteria bacterium
CTGGACATGGCCGGCATCATCCTCACCGCCGCCGGCCTGGGCTTCCTGGGCCTGGGCGCGCAGCCGCCGATGCCCGAATGGGGTGCCATGATCGCCGGCGGGCGGGCTTATGTGCTGGACCAGTGGTGGGTGGCCGCCGTACCCGGCGCGGCCATCTTCGTGGTCAGCCTGGCCTTCAATCTGCTGGGTGATGGCTTGCGCGATGCGCTGGACCCGAAGGCGGGAAGCTGACGGAGTCCGATTCAAACGAAACGAGTCTTTCGAACGAACCGCACGAACCGCACGAATTGACTTATGATGAGGCAATCCACCGGCTCCAAGGATGTGACCCATGGCCACGCAGTCTTACACCGCCAACGAAGCCAAGACCCGTTTCGGTGAGTTCATCGACAGGGTGCAGCAGGGTCCTGTGCAGGTGACGCGCCACGACCGCGTGGTGGGCGTGATGGTGTCCGCCGAAGACTTCGAAGGCATGCGCGCGTTCTACGCCGACAGGCTGCAGAACACCATGTCGCGCATGGCCGAGCGCGCCGCCGCACAAGGCCTGACGCCGGCAGCTTTGGCCAAGCTGCTGGTCGATGAGAGTTGAGCGCATCGTCATCGACACCAACGTGCTGATCAGTGCCGCGCTGTTGGGTGGTTCGGTACCGGCGCAGTGGCTGAACCATGTGTTGCGGCACGGGCGCCTGGTCTTTTCTGACGCCACCTACGCGGAGCTGGAAACCCGCCTGTGGCGGCCCAAGTTCGACCGCTATGTCAGCACCGAAGGCCGCAAGTCCTTGCTGCGCGATCTTCAGGCCACGGCCGAGTGGGTGGCGGGCGATACAGCCCCGGACGATCCGCTGTGCCGCGACCCGGACGACCAGCAGTTCATCACGGCGGCCATCGCCGCGCGCGCGGCGGCCCTGGTCAGTGGCGACCAGGACCTGCTGGTGTTGAAGCAGGTCGGCACGGTGCCGGTGTGCACGCCCGCGCAAGCGCTCAAGCGCTGGGCGCTTGTTGTCTGACGGTGCGCCAAGCGCCATGACCCCGCCCTTGCTCACCGTTGGGAACCTGCGCGTCGCCTATCCCAAGCGCGAAGGCGGGCTCAGCGAAGTCGTGCGCGGTGTGTCGTTCACGCTGGGCCGTGAACGGCTGGGCATCGTGGGTGAATCGGGCAGCGGCAAAAGCCAGACCGGGCGCGCGATCCTGGGCCTGACGGCACCCGGCGGGCAGGTCACTGCGGAACGCCTGAACTTCGACGGCATCGACCTGTTGACTTGCCCGCCGGCCCAGCGCCGCAGCCTGCGCGGCGGGCGCATCGCGATGATTCTGCAAGACCCGAAATACGCGCTGGACCCGGTGATGCGCATCGGCGCGCAAATCGCCGAGACCCTGCAGACCCACACACCCGTGGCGCGCCGTGAAGCGCAGGAACGCGTGCATGAAGCGCTGGCGGCGGTGGGCATCGAAGACCCGGCGCGCGTGGCGAAGCTCTACCCCCACGAGGTGTCGGGCGGCATGGGCCAGCGCGCCATGATCGCGATGATGTTGATCGCCGGGCCCGAGTTGCTGATTGCCGACGAGCCGACTTCGGCGCTGGACGTGACGGTGCAATTGCAGGTGCTGGGCATCCTGGACAAGCTGGTGGCTGAGCGGGGCATGGGTTTGATCTTCGTCTCGCACGACCTGCGCCTGGTCAGCAGTTTCTGCGACCGCGTGCTGGTGATGTACGCCGGCCGCGTGGTGGAAGAAGTCGCGGCGCGCGACCTGCAGCACGCGCAACACCCCTACACGCGCGGCCTGCTGAATTGCCTGCCCCGCCTGGGCGACACGCAGCACCCGCTGCCCACGCTGGACCGCAAACCGGAATGGCTGCAGGCATGAACGAGACCGCCATTCACGAGACCGCCATTCAGCAGAACGGCATCGGGCTGAAAGTCGACGGCCTGCGCGTGGTGTTCGACCGCTTCGTTGCCGTCGATGGTGTGACCTTTGAGGTGCGGCCGGGTGAGAGCTTCGGCATCGTCGGCGAGTCGGGTTCGGGCAAGAGCACGGTGCTGCGCGCCATCTGTGGCCTGGTGCCGAAAGCCGCTGGCGATGTGCGGCTGACCGGCGGCCGGGATCTGCCCCAGCCCGGTAGCAAGGCCTACCGCCGCGAAGTGCAAATGGTGTTTCAAGACCCCTACGGCAGCCTGCACCCGCGCCAGACGGTGGACCGCATCCTGGCCGAGCCGTTGGCCATCCACGGGATGGGCGATGCGGAAGGCCGCATCCAGCGCGCGCTGGAAGAAGTCGGCCTCGGCACGGGTTTTCGCTTCCGCTACCCGCACCAGCTGTCGGGTGGCCAGCGCCAGCGCGTGGCCATCGCGCGGGCCTTGATCCTGGAGCCGCAATTGCTGCTGCTGGACGAGCCCACGTCGGCGCTGGACGCGTCGGTGCAGGCCGAGGTGCTGAACCTGCTGGAAACGCTGCGCCAGCGGCGGGCTTTAAGCTTCGTGATGGTCAGCCACGATCTTGCTGTCGTCACCCATCTTTGCGAACGGCTGATGGTGATGCACCGTGGCCAGGTGGTCGAACAGGTCTCTTCGGCCGACCTTGCCGCGCACCGCGCAGACCTTGTCAAGGCCGATTACACCCGCAGCCTGATGACCGCATCCGCCGGTTTCAGGCGTGAAAACCCAAGCGCTCACGAGGCGCAGGAGCATTGACAGCATGACGATCGAAAACCAAGCTGCGCGGCCCGGTTCGCGCCCCTGGCAGCGGCTGAATTCGGCTCTGAGTTCGGTTCTGAACTCGCCCTTGAAGTCGGCTCTGGTGGCGGTCGCTGCCCTGAGCCTGGTGGCCTGCGCCACCGCACCGCCTGCAGCCGGGCTGGACTACCCCGTGACGCGCCAGGTCGACCACGTCGATACCTATTTCGGCACCGCCGTGGCCGACCCCTACCGCTGGCTGGAAGACGACAACAGCGCCGAGACCAAGGCCTGGGTGCGGGCGCAGAACGTCGTCACCGACAAGGCCCTGGCGGCCATGCCGCAGCGCCTGCCGGCGCGCGCGCTGTACACCACGCTGTTCAATTACGAGAAGGTGGGCCTGCCCAGCCGCGAAGGCGGCCGCTACTTCTTCAGCCGCAACGACGGCCTGCAGCAGCAGAACGTGATCTACACCGCCGCCAGCCTGACGGCCCCGCCCACGGTGGCGCTGGACCCGAACACGCTCAGCAAGGACGGCACCGTGGCGCTCAGCGGCGTGGCCGCTTCCAAAGACGGCAAGTTGCTGGCCTACGGCATAGCCGGTGCCGGTTCCGACTGGCAGCGCTGGCGCGTGCGCGACCTGGCCACGGGGCAAGACCTGGCCGACGACATCCAGTGGGTGAAGTTCTCGCGCGCCGTGTGGACGCCCGACAGCCAGGGCTTCTTCTATTCGCGCTACGACGAACCGAAAGCCGGCACCGCGCTGACCGGCGTGAACTTCTTCCAGAAGCTGTACTACCACCGCATCGGCACCGCGCAGTCGGCGGACCAACTGGTGGCCGAAAATGCCAGCGAAAAAAGCTGGGGTTGGGGTGCCAGTGCTTCTGACGACGGCCGCCAGGTGCTGATCACCGTGTCCTCGGGCACCAGCCGCAAGAACGGTTTGATGCTGCTGCCGCTGGTCAACGGCGGCCTGCCGCTGGCGGCGCAGCCCCAGCCGCTGGTGATGGCCTTCGACGCCAGCTACCAGGTGGTGGACGTGGTGGGCAGCCAGGTCATCGTGAAGACCGACAAGGACGCCCCCAACGGCCGCCTGGTGGCCATCGACAGCAATGCCCCGACGGCAGCCAACTGGCGCACCCTGGTGCCCGAGGCGCGCGACGCGATGGTGGGTGCCAGCGCAGTGGGTGGCCGCTATGTGCTGAGCTACCTGAAGGACGCATCGACCGTGGTGCGCGTGCACGCCGGCGACGGCACTTTGGTGCGTGAACTGGCGCTGCCGGGCGTGGGCACGGCGAGCGGTTTTTCGGGCCGCAACGACAGCGCTGAGACCTTCTTCAGCTACACCAGCCTGATCAACCCGCCCGAGATCTGGCGCTATGACGTGGCCAGTGGTCTGGCCACGCTGTGGAAGCGCCCGAAGGTGGCCTTCGACGTCGATCTGTTCGAGACCCGCCGCGCCTTCGTCACCAGCAAGGACGGCACCAAATTCCCGGTCTTCATCGCCCACAGGAAGGGCCTGGTGCTGGACGGCAACAACCCCACGCTGCTGTACAGCTACGGCGGCTTCAACATCAACATGACGCCCGGCTTCGGCGTCACCGCCGCCACCTGGATGCAGATGGGCGGCGTCTACGTGCTGGCGTCCATTCGCGGCGGCGGCGAATATGGCGAAGCCTGGCACCAGGCCGGCACCAAGCTGCAGAAACAGAACGTCTTCGACGACTTCATCGCGGCGGCTGAATGGCTGGTGGCGCAGAAACTCACCCAGCCGAAAAAGCTGGCCATCAACGGCGGCAGCAACGGCGGTTTGCTGGTCGGCGCGGTGGTCAACCAGCGGCCTGAACTGTTCGGCGCGGCGGTGCCGCAAGTCGGCGTGATGGACATGCTGCGCTTCCACAAGTTCACCATCGGCTGGGCCTGGGTCAACGACTACGGCTCTTCCGATGACGCGGCGCAGTTCCAGGCACTGAAGGCCTATTCGCCGCTGCACACCATCAGGGGCCTGGACGTCAGCAAGCCCTACCCGCCGATTCTGGTGACCACCGGCGACCACGACGACCGCGTGGTGCCGGCGCACAGCTTCAAGTACGCGGCGCAGTTGCAGGCCACGAACACCGGGCCGGCGGCCAAGTTGATCCGCATCGAAACCGACGCCGGCCACGGCGCGGGCAAGCCGACGTCCAAGCTCATCGAGGAACGCGCCGACATGCTGGCCTTCATCGCCAACGCGTTTGGCATGGCGGTGAAGTGAAGCCCGGCGGCCCGACCGGGTGCGCTCAGACGGGCTCGGGTGGCCGGCGCGCCAGCAGTTCGGGAATCAGCGCTTCGTAGCCGGCCGCCGCGCGCAGCAGCGCGGCGTCGCCCAGCGGCTGGCCGATCAGCTGCAGGCCCATCGGCCAGCGGCCCGTGGCGTCGAAACCCGCCGGTACGCTGATCGCCGGCAGCCCGGCGAAGGTGGCGTACAGCGTGCATTCCATCCAGCGGTGGTAGGTGTCCATGCTGCGGCCAGCCACCGCGCGCGGCCAGGTCACATCCACCGGGAAAGGCCAGCACTGCGCCACCGGCAGGGCCAGCACGTCGTGGCGCTGCAGCAGCGCCAGCATGTGCTGCAGGTAGGCCGTGCGCGTCGCGCTGGCCTGCATGAAGGTGGCGAAGTCCAGGCCCTGCGCGCTGTCGTATTCCCACAGGGCTTCGGGCTTGATCTGCGCGCGCGCTGCTGGGCCGGTCAGCACGGCGGCCACGCCTTGTGCGGTCAGTGCGCGGCGCCACACCAGCCAGGCGTCCCACAGTGCGGGCGCTGAAAAACCCAGGGCCGTCGGCTCGACCTGCGCACCCGCGCCGGCCATGCGCTGCAAGGCGCTTTCGCAGACGCCCAGGATGCCGTCTTCCATTGCCAGATGGCCGCCCAGGTCGCCCAGCCAACCGATGCGCAAGCCCTTCAAGGCGCTGTCGGCCGCGTCGGGGCCGGGCCTGAAATCGACACCGGTTTGGGCCACCGACAGCGGCGCGCGCGCATCGAAACCGGCCTGCACATTCAGCAGCCCGGCCACGTCGCGCACGCTGCGGCCCAGCGGGCCGTCGGTGCTCAGCTGCGTGACCCACACATCGCCCTTGGGCCAGCCCGGCACGCGGCCGGCACTGGGGCGCAGCCCGAAGACGTGGTTCCACGCAGCGGGGTTGCGCAGGCTGCCCATGAAGTCGCTGCCGTCGGCCAGCGGCAGCAGGCGCTGGGCCAGCGCCACGCAGGCACCGCCGCTGCTGCCGCCGGCCACCACGCGGCGGTCCCAGGCATTCGGCGTGGTGCCGAAAACCGGGTTGTAGGTGTGCGAACCCATCGCGAATTCCGGCACATTGGTCTTGCCGATGACGATGCAGCCGGCCGCCTTCATGCGCGCCACGTAGATGCTGTCCTGCTGCGCCACCGCGTGGGCCAGCAGCGGGCTGCCCCAGGAGGTGGGCAGGCCTTGAGCGTGGCCGGTGTCCTTGATGGCCTGCGGCACGCCGTGCAGCCAGCCGCGCGAGCCGTCTCGCGCCAAGTCCGCATCGCGTTCGTCGGCCTGGCGCAGCAGCACCTCGTCGGGCACCCGGCTGACGATGGCGTTGCTGGCCGGGTTCAGCCGCGCGATGCGCGCCAGGTAGGCCTGCATCGCCTCGCGGCACGACACGCTGCGGCTGTGGATGGCGGCCGACAGCGCGGTGGCGTCAAGGTCGGTGATGGGGTCGGTCTTCATGGGGGCCATCGGATCAAGCCAGCTTCGGGCGCGGGATCGGCATGACGCGCTCAAAGGCCCGCGCGGCGCGCAGCACCAGCGCGTCGCCGAACATCGGGCCGACGATCTGCAGGCCGATCGGCAGGCCCGCCGCCGTCAGCCCGCAGGGGATGCTGCAGGCCGGTTGCTGGGTCAGGTTGAAGGGGTAGCTGAAGGGCGTCCAGCCCAGCATGCTGGCGGGTGACAGCAGGCTGTGGCCGGCGGGCCGGGCGTCGAAGGCCGGTAGCGACACGGCCGGGGTCACCAGCAGGTCGTAGCGCTGCATGAACTGGCGCATGTGTGAACCCAAAGCGCCACGGCGCAGGTTCAGCCGCGCGATGTCCAGCGCGCTGAGTCGGGCACCCAGCTCGGCCTCGGCGCGGAAGTCGGGGTCGACCGCCTGCTGCTGTTCGGCGTTCAGCCCGTTCCACAGCGTCCACGCCCCCAGGAACCACAGGCCGCAGGTGATGTCCAGCGGGTCGTCGAAGCCCGGGTCGACCGCTTCGACATGGGCACCCAGATCGACCAGTTTGCGCACCGCCTGTGCGCAGGCCACGGCCACTTCGGGGTGCACATGCGTCGCATAGCCCAGCGTCGGTGACCAGGCCACGCGCAGATTCCTGATGCCGTCGTCCAGGCCTGCCGTGTGGTCGCGGGCGTCGGGCGGCAGCGATGTCCAGTCGCGCGCGTCGGGCCGCGCCATCACGTTCATCATCAAGGCGGCGTCGGCCACGCTCATCGTGTGCGGGCCCAGGTGGGCGACGGTGCCGAAAGGCGACAGCGGGTAGGCCGGCACGCGGCCGAAGCTGGGCTTCAGGCCGAAGTTGCCGCAAAAGGCCGCCGGTATGCGCACGCTGCCGGCGCCGTCGGTGCCCACCGATATCGGTCCCATGCCGGCCGCCACGGCGGCGGCCGAGCCGCCCGACGAACCGCCAGGCGTCTTGCGGGTGTCCCAGGGGTTGCGCGTGATGCCGTTGCGCGGCGAATTGGTCTCGCCCTTGCAGCCGAACTCGGGTGTGGCGGTCTTGCCCAGCAGCACCGCGCCGGCCTCAATCAGGCGGGCCGTGACCGGGGCGTCCACATCCCACGGCTGGTTCGCGTCCACCGTGTGGCTGCCGCGCAGCGTGGGCATGCCGCGGGTCAGGATCAGGTCCTTGATCGAGGCTGGCACGCCGTCCAGCGCGCCGAGTTTGGTGCCCGTTTTCGTGGCTTGCCAGCGCGCTTCACTGGCCCGTGCGCTGGCCAGGGCTTCCTCGGCGGCCACGTGCACAAAGGCCCGCAGGCTGGGGTTGTGGCGTTCGATGCGGGCCAGCACGGCCTGCGTGGCTTCCACCGGCGAGGCCTGTGCCGTGCGGTACAGGGCCAGCAATTCGGTGGCGGTGCAGTCGGCCAGGTCGGTGGGCTTCATCTTGTCTCCGGGGGCGGTTGGCGTGGGACGGGGCCGGCGGCGGCCATGCCTCATCATGAAGCGTAAACCGCGTAGCCATCCCCTGGACCCCCTGGACCCCCTGGACCCGACACCGATGTTCTTCAAGAAGCAAGACGCCGACCCTGAGCCGGACCGCTACCCGGCTGCCTACCGTGACCGCTACAAGAGCGTGCGCTACCGGCCGGTGTCCAAGCGCCGCCGCCTGCTGATCGTGGGCCTGGCAGTGGCCACCGCGGCGACCCTGCTGCTGCACATCCTGGGCCGGCGCGACGCCATCCACAGCCAGCCGCTGTTGCTGCCGCTACCGGCCGATGTGTCGGCCTGCAAGGACGGCAAGACCACCGGCTGCGTGGGCGGCATGGCCACGGTGATCATGCCGCCGGCGTCTGTTGCTGCGCCGGCCCCCGCCCCGGCAGCTTCAACACCACCAGTGCCGCGCCGCCCAGCACCAGGCTGAAGCCCAGCCAATCGGCCGCGCTGGGGCGGTCGCCGACCAAAGCCATCGCGCCCAGCACGCCCACCACCGGCACCGCCAGTACGGCCAGCGAAGCTGCGGTGGCACTGGCGCTGGCCAGCAGGCGGTACCACAGCACATAAGCCACGGCGGTGGCGATGAGCACGTGGTAGACCATCGCAACCCAGACCCGCGCCGGCCACACCGCCGGGATGCTTTCGCCGATGGCGCGCGAGATCAACAAGCCGGCCAGCGCGCCCAGCCCCAACTGCCAGGCGGTGACCACGATGCGGTCGCCCTGCGGCGGCCATCGCTTGGCCATCACCGTGCCGCTGGCCCAGGCGAAAGCGGCCAGCAGCGGCAGCAACAGGCCGCGCGTCTGCTGGGCCGACAAGCCGCCGTGCAGTGCGGTGTCCAGCAGCGGTTCGGCCAGCACGGCCACGCCCAGGCCACCCAGCGCCAGCGCCCAGCCGCCGCGCCGGCCGGGCCGCTCGCCCAGGAAGACCCAGGCCAGCGCGGCGGCCATCAGCGGCGTGGTGAAGGTCAGCACGGCCGCGCGCGAGGTGCTGGTGCTGAGCTGCGCAAAGGCCGTCGCGAAGTTGAAGACCATCACCGTGCTGACCGCGCCCATCGCAATGCCCGGCCAGGCCGCGCGCCCGGGCCACAGCGCCTTGTGCTGGCTGGCCGCCAGGGCCAGCAGCAGCAGCGCGCCACCGCCCAGGCCCAGCCCGCGCAGCGCGAAGGGCGGTATCACCGACAGCATGATCTTCACCGCCGGCCAGTTGAAGCCCCAGGCCAGGGCCAGCAGCACGGGAATCAGGCGCAGCGGCATCGGGCGTTGCAAGCGCTGAGATCGGCGCTGAGATCGGCGCCGAGATTGGCGCTGAGATTGGCGCTGACGGGCCTGCGCATCACGGCCGGCGGCGGATGGTGGCGGGCAGCCGCGTCCACGGCAGGTCGCCCGGGTCGGCGGCCATCGGGCCGGCCGCTTGGGCGATCAGCACGGCGCTGGCGTGCGGCTGGAAATCGGCGCGGAAGTGGTTGCTGCTCTTGACCACCACGATGCGCATCTGTTCGGTGTGGATGCCCACCATGCGCAGCAGTTCGCGGTCCAGCAGCTGCTTCTTGCCGCTGACCACGGCGACCCGCACGCCGTCGATTTCCAGGCAGGCGCTGGGCCCCAGTGTCACGGTCAGGCCGCGCATCATCGGGCCGGCCAGCGTGCAGCGGCCGTCGCTCAGGGCCAGCACCTTGAAGCGCCCGCGCACCGGCGGGTCGCTGGGCTGGCCGGTGTAGGTGGGCACAGCGGTGCCCAGCGTCATCTCCAATTCCGCGCCCACGCCGGCGGCGTGCGCGGCCTGGGCAGCGGCGGCGTCGAACATCAAGCCCAAAGCCACTTGCCCCGGGTAGCGCCGGCCGGCACCCTGGGCCAGCAGCGCGTGCAGCATGCCGGTGGTGTTGCTGTCGCCGCCTGCGCCGGGGTTGTCTTGCGTGTCGGCGATGACCACGGGTTTGGCAGCGTCTGGCCCCTGGGCTGCACACAAGCCCAGCGCTTGCGCCACCGCCTCAGCTGCGGGGCGGATGTCCATCTGCCACTGCGTGGGCTCGGCGGCCAGCGCGTACAGGCGTTCCACGGCCGCTTCAGCCTGCACGCCATGGGCCCAGATCATCGGCGCGCAGCCTTCGAAATCGCTGGCCGGAAAGCCCATGCAGAAGCTGAGCACGGTGCCGTATTCGCGGTCCAGCGCCTGCAGCGTTTCGTACAGGCCTTGCGCCGGTTGCAGCCCCGTGCTTTGCGCGTTCAGCGGAATCAGGAAAGGCAGGCGGCGCGCGTGCATCGTTTCCTTGCGCCCGGCCTTGAAGCACCGCGCCAGCAGCTGCCCGGCCAGTTTGCCGGTGGCGGCCATGTCCACGTGCGGGTAGGTGCGGTAAGCCACCAGCGCGTCGGCGTCGCGCAGCATGCGCGGGGTGACGTTGGCGTGCAGGTCCAGGCTGCACACGATGGGCAGTTGCGGCCCGACGATGGCGCGCAGCCGGCTCAGCAGTTCGCCTTCGCTGTCGAAGGCGTGCTCGGCCACGGCGGCACCGTGCAGGTCCAGGTAGATGGCGTCCAGCCCGGCGGTGGCCGCCGCGACCACGTCTTCGCAGATGGCGCTGGCGATGCGCTCGAACGCTTCGCGCGTGACGTAGGACGAGGGGATGGCCCCGGCCCAGCAACTGGCCAGCAACGACCAGCCCTGGCCGGTGGCGAATTCGATGAAGCCGCCGACCGGGATGTTGACGCCCGTCAACTGCGCCTGCATGGCCGCGCCGCGCACGAAAGCCGGGAACGAGTCGCCCCGCGTGAAGGCGGCCCAGTCGGCCAGGCTGGGTGCAAAGGTGTTGGTTTCGTGCTGGTAACCGGCGATCAGGATGCGGGGCATGGCGGGTAGCGGGAAGGCGCCCGGAAGGCAAAAGTCAAGGGTGGTGCAGCACATGCACTGCAGGGGGAAGCCGAGGATAGCCTTCGCCCGACTGGGGGCTGGCCGGGTCCCGGCGTGGGCTACCTGATGAAGCGGGTGGTCGGCTCCATCGTCTGCCAGGCCGACCGGCGGCTGGACGCTCATGGCCTGACCAGTGCGCAGTGGGGCCCGCTGCTGATGTTGCAGAAGGCCGGTTCGATGCCGGTGGCGGAACTGGCGCGCCGCATGGTCATCGACGCCCGGTGCCATGACCCGCCTGCTCGACCGGCTGGAGAAAAAGCAGCTCTGCAAACGCGTGCGGTCCAGTGACGACCGGCGTGTGGTGCAGGTCGAACTGACGCCGCAGGGCGAGGTCGCCATCACCGACGTGCCGGGCGTGCTGGCCGACGTGCTGAACGCTCACCTGGCCGGCCTTTCGAAGACCGAATGGCGGGCGCTGCAGGGTTATCTGCAGCGCCTGGCCGACAACGGCGATGCGCTGCGGGCTGCCGATAGGAAGCCGTCAGCCTGAGGGCTGCAGCCGCATCGAAGCCCCTGTTGAATCCACGCAATTACTTGCCTGGGCAAATGAAGCCACAACAAATATCGCCATGCGCCCACGTGCCGGCTTTTGCCGTGATGGTGCTGGCCTTGGTCTCCGGCGCGGTGCTGACTTTGGCCGGCTGCGCCAGCTTGCAGATCGAACCGCTTGACGAGCAGATCACGCTGACCCGCCACGCCCTGGTCGCGCTGACGGCGCAGCCGCCGCAGGCGGAACGAGCAAGTCCGGCGGCCTGCCCGCCGCTGGCCGGCAGCCAGCGGGTCATGGGCACGGTATCGAAGCGCTGATCGCCTTCCGCGTGCTGCAGGGCCTGGTGGCCGGGCCGCTGCTGGTGCTGTTCGTCGGTGCCATGCGGATCTGCATCGGCAAGGGCAAGGAGCTGGGCTGGTTCGGGTCGGGCGAGATCCAGATCCTGGCGCTGGTCGCCGTGGTCAGCTTCCTGTTCTTCCTGGCCTGGGAGATGACCGAAAAGCACCCCATCGTCGATTTGCGCCTGTTCGCGCGGCGCAATTTCGTCGTCGGCACGGTGGCGCTGTCGGTGGCCTACGGCCTGTTCTTCGGCAACGTGGTGCTGCTGCCGCTGTGGCTGCAGCAGTGCATGGGCTACACCGCCACCTGGGCCGGCCTGGCCACCGCGCCGGTGGGCGTGCTGGCCATCCCGCTGTCGCCCTGGGTGGGCAAGAACGTCGGCCGTTTCGACCTGCGCAAACTGGCCAGCGTGGCCTTCATCGGCTTCGCGCTGGTGCCGTGGATGCGTTCGCATTTCAGCGCCCAGGCCGACTTCATGACGATCCCGATCCCGACCGTGCTGCAGGGCGCGGCCATGGCCTGCTTCTTCATTCCGCTGCAGGCCATCGTGTTCTCGGGTTTGACGCCCGACAAGATGCCTTCAGCGGCCGGCCTGTCGAACTTCGTGCGCATCACCGCCGGTGCCGTCGGCGCTTCACTCTTCACCACGCTGTGGGAAGACCGCGCCGTGCTGCACCACGCGCAGATGGCCGAGACCCTCAACCGCGGCAACGGGGCCGCCACGCAGACGCTGGCGCAACTGGCGGCCAGCGGTCTGAGCCCGGAACAGGCACTGGCCACCATCAACCGCACCGTGGACCAGCAGGCCTACACCATGGCCGCCACCAACCTGTTCTACGCCTCGTCGGGGCTGTTCCTGCTGTTCCTGCTGTTCCTGCTGTTGCTGGTGGTGTTGTGGTTCGCCCGGCCTTCAGTGAAAGCGGCCGCGCCCGCCTGACCGCTTGGGCGGTGCCGGCGGCGGCGCTGGCGGTTCGGCTGGCGCGCCGCGCACCTTGTGGGCCAGTTCCTTGCTGGTGATGCCGGCAAACAAGGCGGCCGCGCGCACCTTGATTTCCAGCAGTTCGCTGGCGCTGACCGAATACTGCCCGGTGACTTTGTTCACATCGACGCGGAATTCAACGTCTTTGCCGTTGTTGGACAAGGTGCCGCTGGTGAATTCGTAGTCTTCGCTCTCGAAGGGCTGGCCCTGGGTCTCGACGTCCCAGTCTTCGTAGTCGATGCGGCCGATCTCGCCGCTGGCCAGGTTCAGTGCTGCCTTGCCGACGATGACTTCTTCGGTCAGTTCGTCGTTGATGGTGATCGGTACCTTCAGATCCACAGTGCGTGCCTTCTTGCTTCAAAGCGGGGATTTTGCCTGTCCGCGCGCAGGGGCAGGGATATCCCATGGTCCGGAATGAACGGAAGCGGCGCACCGTACACCCCCACAGAGCAGCTTGACGGCTGAAGTGCGTGCCGCCAGGGGATGCCCGGGTTGTCCAGATCGAAGGGGTGCGTCGTGGCGGTACGAAGGTGGCAGTTCGTGTCGGGTGCGCTCAGCGCGCTCAGCGTTTTCTGTGTGGGGCCTGCGCTGGCCTTGAACGTCGGCATGGTCGACACCTTTCAGGACGGCAGCACCAACGGCTGGGACACCGGCGGCCCCAGCCCCAACCCACCCGTCAACCAGGCCACCGGCGGCCCGGCCGGCGCGGGTGACAAGTTCATGCTGGCCACCGCCAGTGGTGTGCACGGGCCCGGTGGCAAGCTGGTGGTGTTCAACGCCGCGCAGTGGCTGGGCAACTACACGGCGCTGGGCCTCACGTCCATCACGATGGACGTCGACAATTTCGGTGCCAGCGCGCTCGACCTGCGGCTGCAGCTGTTCAGCTCGGGCGCCACCGCCTACACCACCACCGCCGTGGTGCTGCCGGCTGGCAGCGGCTGGCAGCACGTCAGCTTCTCGCTGTTGCCAGCGGCCCTGACCGGTTCGGCGGCGCTGGTGCTGGGCGGCGTGACGGAATTGCGGCTGTACCACGGCACCTCGGCCGCCGTGGATGTGGCGGCCACGCTGGGCATCGACAACATCGCAGCCGTGCCCGAGCCCGGCCGTGCGCTGAGCCTGGGTGTGGGTGTCGGCCTGCTGACGCTGGCCGGGATCACCCGCCGCCGGCTGCGAACAGACCGTTGCTGAGGCAGCTTGCCGCTTACCCCGCCCCGGCTGCTGGTCGGGGAACAGAACATCATCGTCAGGAGCATGACCATGCAAACCCCTTTTCAACGCCGCGCTCTGGCTGCGGCCGTGCTGTTGGCGACCACCAGCCTGGGCTTCAGTGCCCAGGCCACCACCCTCTTGCCGGCCATCGTGCACGGCGACATCGCGCTGAACCTCTTGCCGGTGGCCACCGGCCTGGCGGCACCCGACTACGCCATCAGCGCGCCCGGCGACGCCAGCCGGCTGTTCGTCGTCGAACAGAACGGCCTGCTGCGCGTGATCCAGAACGGCAGCCTGGTGGCAGCACCGGCGCTGGACATCAGCAGCCGGGTGTCGCCACCGCTGGTAACCAGCAACGCCAACGACGAACGCGGCTTCCTGGGCCTGGCCTTCAGCCCGGACTTCAACCGCGTTGGCAGCGCCGGCTACCGCACGCTGTACACCTACAACAGCGAGGCCATCAGCGCCGGCCCGATCACCTTCGCGGCACCCAATGGCGCGGTGCAGAACTACCGCAACGTCGTCAACGAATGGAAGATGAGCGCGGCCGACCCCAATGTGGTCGATCCGGCTTCGCGGCGCGAAGTGATGTCCTTCGGCAAGAACGCCGGCAACCACAACGGCGGCACCATCACCTTCGGCGCCGACGGCTACCTTTACCTGGGCCTGGGTGACGGCGGCAACGCCAACGATGTGGGCCCCAGCCACCTGGAACCGGGCGGCAATTCGCAGAACCTGAGCACGCCGCTGGGCAAGATGCTGCGCATAGCCCCCACCAACCCGGCGCTGAACCCCGGCAGTGCCGACGCGCTCAGTGCCAACGGGCAGTACCGCATTCCCGCCAGCAACCCTTTCCAGGCGGCCGGGCAAGTGGCCGAGATCTACGCGCTGGGCTTTCGCAACCCCTACCGCTTCAGCGTGGACCGCACCGACCTGGGCGGCAACGGCCAGATCATCGTGGCCGACGTGGGCCAGAACAGCATCGAAGAAATCGACCGCCTGGTGAAGGGCGGCAACTTCGGCTGGGCCATCAAGGAAGGCGATTTCCTGTTCAACCGCACGGCCAACGGCAGCTTCGCGGCCGGCACCGTCGGTCCCCGCAGCCCGGGCTCGCCGGCCGGCCTGATCGACCCCATCACGGGCACGCTGGGCACGCTGGAATACGACCACGGCGACGGCATCTCCATCACCGGCGGCTTTGTCTACCGGGGCGCGGCCATGGTGCAGCCCTACGGCAAGTACATCTTCGGCGACCTGGCCCTGCGTGCCTCGGGCGGCGGTGCGCCGCGCGCCGACGGCCGGCTGTTCTACGCCGACCTGGACACTGGCGTGATCAAGGAATTCCTGCTGCCGCAATTCGCCAGCGGCCAGTTGCCCAGCGGGCTGACGGTGCACGGCTTCGGTCAGGACGACGCGGGCGAGTTGTACGCGCTGGTCACCAACACCGCATCCAACGGCACCGGCGGCATCGTCTACATGCTGACCGCTGCCGCCGTGCCGGAGCCGGCCACCTGGGCCAGCCTGGGGCTGGGCCTGCTGGCGCTGGGCGCAACGTGCGTGGGCAGGCGCCGCCGCCCGGCCTGATCAGTTCAAGGCCGGTTCGCCGCCCAGGGCCTCGATCAGGTCAGGCAGCAGCCGGCGCAGTTCACCGGTGGTCAGGGCCACGTCGGCATCGAAGCCGCCGTCGTCCTTGCCATCGTTGGCGCCCTGGTTGGCTTCCAGCACCACGTCCAGCAGCTTGATCTTCTTCACCGCCAGCGCCTCGGTCAGCACGAAGCTGACGCGGCCGCCCCAGGTCATGGCCAGCTGCGTGGGCAGCTTGCCCTGCTTGATGTGCTCGCCCACCTCGGCAATGTCCAGCGTGTGGCGGGCATAGCGCACCGCGGCCTTCTCGCTGTCGGGCTGCTTCAGTTCGCACTCGCGGTCGATGCTGAAACCGGCCGGCGCTTCCTGCTCGGTCAGCCAGCTTGCCATGGCCGTGGCCGGCGACAGTTCGGTCTGCAATTGCGTCAGCCGCAAGCCGCCACCCAGCAGGTCGGCCAGTTGCGTCAGCACCTTGTCGGCCTTCTTGGCGCTGGCTGCGCCGATGACGATGCGCTTGGCGGTCAGGTCGATCCAGATCAGCGTGTTGCCGCGCTTGGGGAAGGCGCGCGGCAGCAGGCTGTGCACGATCTCTTCCTTCAGCTCTTTCACCATCTTGCCCTTGGGGCGGCGGCCGGTTTGCGCCTCGATGTCCTTCAGCCGCACTTCGAGCTGGTCTTTGACCACGCCGCTGGGCACGCCTTTGGTTTCGCTGCACAGCTGCAGGATCAATTGCCCGCCGATGCTTTCCATCAGCGCGCCCTGCTTGTTGCCTTCCTTTTGCCCACGCGGTTCGACGAAGCCGTGGGATTCGGGCTGCGTGGCGCCGCATTCGATGAAGCGCGCCCCGGCCAGCTTTTCTTCGATGGCGGCGTGCGGGGGCTGTTCCCAGTGGTCGATGCGGTAGACGAGCGCGTTCTTGAACATGGTGGCTTGTAGGGGTGGGGGCGCGATTCTAGGGGCCGGCCCCTGCCGCGCCGCCGCTCAGTCCAGACCCTGGCGCGCCCACAGCCGCGCGGTGCTGGCCACGGCGGCCAGCGTGGCCGTGCCCGCGCCCAGCCACAGCGCCCAGACAGCACCTTGCGCACCGGCCAGGCCGAAGCACAGTGCCACCAGCGCCGCGCCGCTGGCCTGGCCCAGCAACCGGCCCATCGCGATGACGCCGCTGGCCCCGCCGGCCCGCTCCGGCGGCGCGCTGGCCATCAGGGCGCGCAGGTTGGGCGACTGGAAGAAACCGAAGCCCAGGCCGCAGACGGCCATGCGCAGCACGATGTCCAGCACGCTGGGCTGGGCCGGCAGCAGCGCCAGCGAGGCCATGCCCAGGGCCAGCACGCTGAGGCCGATGCCGCCCAGCAGGCCCGGCGCATGGCGGTCGGACAGCCGCCCGGCGAAGGGCGCGGCGGCGGCCACCACCACCGCCCACGGCGTCATCAGAAAGCCGGTCTCGATGGGGTCGCGGTGCAGCACCTGTTCGAAGTAGAAGGGCAGCGACACCAGCGCCAGCCCCTGCGTGGCGAAGGCGCACATCGAGGTGACGGCCGACAGCGCAAACATCGGCCGGCGCAGCAGGTCCACCGGCAACATCGGCGCGGGGTGGCCGGCCTGGCGGCGCAGCAGCCATGCACCGGCCACCAGCGTGGTCATCAGGGCCAGGCCCAGCCAGCGCGCGTCTTCGCGCTGCGTGGCCGCGCCCAGCGCCAGGATCAGCGCGGAAAAGGCCACCGCCGTCAGCACGGCCGTGGCTGGATCGAAGGTGTGGCCGAGCCCTGCGCTGCGCGGCAGCGCCGGCAGGCCGAAAGCGAAGCACAGCAGGCCCAGCGGCACGTTGATGGCAAACAGCCAGGGCCAGGCCGCCACGCTCAGCACCAGCGAAGCCACCGTGGGCCCGACCGCGAAGCCCACGCCCACCACCAGTGCATTCAGACCCACGCCGCGGCCCAGGCGGTGGGCGGGGTAGATCAGGCGGATCAGCGCGATGTTGACGGCCATGATGGCGCTGGCACCGATGCCCTGCAGGGCGCGCGCCAGCGTCAATGTGACCAGGCTGTCGGCCAGCGCGCAGCCCAGCGAAGCCAGCGTGAAGAAGGCCAGACCGCCGAGGAAGACCTTGCGGGGGCCCCACAAGTCGCCCAAAGCGGCGAAGGGCAGCAGCGTGGCCACGATGGCCATCTGGTAGGCGTTGACGATCCAGATCGAGGTGGCTGGCGAGGCCTGCAGGTCGGCCGCGATGGCCGGCAGTGCGGTGTTGGCGATGGCCGTGTCGAGCGAGCCCAGGAAGATGGCCAGCAGCGTGGCCAGCAGGGCGCGGCGGTCGCGGGGGCTCAGCCTGTTGCTGGCGATGGGGAACAGGTCGGGTCGTGGCACCGGTGCCACGATAACCGCAGCGGCTCAGAAGAACGGGCGGCGCTGGCCGCCCGGGTGGCGCAACGCCGGTATCAGGGCTCGCCGAGGGGGCTGGTGTCGCCGCTGGTGCTGACGCCGATCTGGCCGGCTTCGCTGAGGATCAGCCCTTCGCTGAGGATCAGGCCCTCGCTGAGGATCAGGCCTTCGCTGAGGATCAGGCCTTCGCTCAGGATCAGGCCTTCGCTGAGGATCAGCCCCTCGCTGAGGATCAGGCCCTCGCTGAGGATCAGGCCTTGCGCCAGCGGTGTGCCGCTGCCGGCGGCCAGCCAACTGGCCAGCGTGCCCGTGGGCATGAAAAGGCCGGTGCGGCCGAGCAGCGAACTGGCGCCCGCCAGCGCCGTGCCCTGCACGACACCCGGCGTCACCAACATCTGGTTGGATGCGTGGGCGGTCGTGATGCCGCGCACATAGGTGTTGGCCGCCACGCCACTGCCCGACCAGTAGCTGAGCGCATAGCGCTGCACCGTGCCGCGCGCCCACTGCAGGCGCGGATCCCAGACCGGCTGGAACTTCGTGAACAGCGCCTCGCCGCTGACCACCTGGTTGCCGCCGACGTAGGCGATGCGGCTCCAGTTGAAGGACTGGCCGTTGATCGTGGACACGGGCGTGGGCATCGCGGCGGCGCTGGCCAGCAGGTTGTCGCCAGCGTGCAGGCTGCCGGCCTGCAGGGCGCTGGTGACATCGCTGCGCACCGCACGCGCCAGCCGCACCGCACCTTCGACGTTCAGCAGGCCCGCCCCCTGTTGCAGCAGGTTGGCGCCAGGTATGGGCTGCGCCGCGTACTGCAGCATGGCTTTCACCAGCGGTGGGGTCAGGCCGGGATTGGCTTGCAGCATCAGCGCCACGGTGCCGGCCACCGCCGGTGCGGCAATCGAGGTGCCGCTGAGCGACATCAGCGCCCCCTTGGCGTCGGCGCCGCTGGCCTTCAGGCCGTGGGCCAGTGTGCTGAAGTTGGCTGGCAGCCAGGACCACTTGCTGCCGCTGCTGTTAGTGGCCATTGCGCCCAGCACCTTGTTGCCGGGAGCCACCAGGTCGGGCTTGAGCAGGTTGTCGGGGCGGCGCACACCCAGAGCGTCGACACGGCCGCCGCGCGTCGGGCCGCGCGAACTGAAGCCGCTGACGGTGTCGTCGCTGCGCGCCGCCGAGTTCTTCGTGTTGGCCGAGCCGACGGTGATGACGCTGGGGTCGTTGCCCGGTGCGCCGACGCTGCCGTAGGCCTCGCCGCCGGCCATGGTCTTGCCGAAGTTGCCGGCCGCCACGACCACCGTGATGCCCGCCGCGGTGGCGCTGCGCACGGCGCGGCACAGCGGGTCGGTGAGGTAGCTCTCGGTGGAGTCCGCAGCCAGACTGAGGTTCATCACGCGGATGTTGTATTCCTTGGCGTGGTAGATCACCCAGTCGATGCCGGCCAGCACGTCGCTGATCTGGCCGTAGCCGTTGCTGTCGAGCACCTTCACGTCATAGACGCTGGCACCCGGTGCCACGCCGGTGGCGTCCACGCCCTGGAACATGCCGTTGCCGACGGCCACCGAGGCGACGTGGGTGCCGTGGCCGTAGCCGTCGGCAAAGCTGGCGCCATCGCTGGCAATCGCGGCCTCGAAGCCGGCCATGCTCTTGCTGCCGGGGTAGAGCGAAGCCGAGGCGTCGATGCCGGGCCTCCAGTCCTTGACACCGACGGCGGAGGCGTCACCGACCTTCTGGAAGTCGACCGCCCGCCGCAGGCGCAGGTTGCTGCCATTGCCGAAGCTCTTGTGGCTGGCCATCACGCCGCTGTCGAGCACCGCGATGCCGATGCCACTGCCATCCAGCCCGACGATGGAATTGCCTTTGACGGCGCGGACACCGGTCACGCCGGTGGACATTTCGAGCACGCTGGCGGTGCGCGCCGTCATGCGGTTGGGCGAGATGCCTTGCACGTCGCTGCGTGCGGCCAGGCCAGCCACCTGGTTGGCTGGCAGCAGCACCGACAGCGCGCTGACCGACACGAAACGCAGGTAGACCGAGCCGCCGCTGGCCAGCACGGCGCCGCGCAGGTCGGTCAGGTCGGGGTCGCTGCTGTTGCTGACGACCAGCGCCTTGACGTAGCGCACGCCGTCGACATCCTTGGCCCAGCTGCTCTTGGTCGTGCTCGATGCCGCGATCACAGCCTGCAAGTCGGCGGCGATCTTGCTGGCCGCCGTCTGCGCCCGCAGGGCCGGCGTTGTCAGCAGCAGCGCGGCGGCCGCCAGCAGCGTGGGGCCGACTCGAGCAAGCCGGTTGCGAACGGACGCGGCAGCCTTCTCGATTAGCACGATAAAACGGGTGGGTGTAGACACGGCGGATCCTCTGGGTGGCGAGTCGCGGGCCAGCAAGGGCACCGCAGGGCAGAATGGTCTGCTTGAGTGCCGTTGGCGATGAGCCACCCCGGCAGGATCAACGGTATTCGCGGCCGACTTGTGCGTCACCCCCGCGCTACCGAATGAGTCGATTGTGCAATGCTGACTGCCCCGCTGGCGAGGCTCGCCGACCTGATAACCAGGACTTCAGGGCATAGTTCACAGTGCGCCGCGCTCACCCGCCGAAGCTGTAACCCCGCCCCGGCGCTGCGGCGAACAACGCCCGCGTGCAGGCATGCTGCGGGTCGCCAAAGACCCGCACTGCCGGGCCGTATTCGATGACCTGGCCGCCGCTGAACTGGTGCGGGTAGCGGGCCAGCGCGCTGTCGTCCATGCGCACCAGGGCCAGCAGGCCGCGTGCGCGTTCCAGCGCGCTGGAACGCGTTGAGGCCGTAGTTGACCGAGCCGTCGACCGGCGCCTGGCCCACGGTGCGGCGCGGGTTCCACACGTCGAAGGCCGTCCACCAGGTCAGGAACATGTTCCAGCCGCCCTTGTCCGGCGTCGCAGATGAACATCGAATAGCAGGGCCGGTACAACGCTTTCACACCCACCTGCGCGCGCAGAAAAGGTTCCTGCGAGAAGGCGGCCAGCGTGGTGGCGAAGGTGTGGCGTTGGAGCTCCCGGGACAGCCTTTCAGGGTTGCGACAGCGGGGATGCAGTTCTTGTGCCCAAAGCCCGCCGCCATCAGCCCGTCAGGCTGGCAGGTAGGCCGCCGCCAGCGTGCGCAAATGGGCGCGCGACGCCTCGTCCAGGTGCGGCATCAGCAGAGCCAGCGCGTGGAAGGCCCCGCGGCCCATCGAAGCCGCTGCGGCTTCGGCTTCCAGCGCGTGGCGCGGGTCGCGCACGTACTCGAAACTGAGCCAGTAGGTGACGACGACCACCATCGAGGTGGCCAACGGTGCCGCGTCGGCGCTGGTCAGCCGCGCCACGCCGAAGCGCGACAGGCCATCCAGCAAACCGTGCATGGCCTTGGCCTTGTTCTTCAGCACGAACTGGAAATGCGTTTCCAGCCGGCGGTTCTTGCTGAGCAGGTCGTTCAGGTCGCGGTACAGGAAGCGGTAGGCCCAGATCAACTCGAACAGCATGTGGAAGAAGAGCCAGGCGTCTTCGACGTTCTCAACCCCATCGGCGGCCGGCAAAATCTCGTTCAGCGCTTTTTCATAACGGTCGAAGAGCGCGTTGATGAGCTCGTCCTTGGCCGGGTAGTGGTAGTACAGATTGCCCGGGCTGATGCCCAGTTCGGCCGAGATCAGCGTGGTGCTGACGTTCGGTTCGCCATAGCGGTTGAACAGCGCCAGCGTCACTTCCAGAATGCGTTCGGCGGTGCGGCGGGGGGCTTTGGTGGTCTTGGTGGCGGCCATGGGGGTGGGCGGTCTCGCAGCCATTCTGGCACCGGCCCGGCGGGCTGCGCCTGCCTACAATCCCGCCCTTGATGCCCAGCACCCAGCCCCTCTTTTCGCCCGCCCCGTCGCGCGCCATTTCGACCGCGCCCGTGGCCGTCCATTTCGACAACGTCAGCAAGGTCTACCGAGGTGCCCGTGGCAGCCTGCAGGCCCTGGGCGGCGTGTCCTTTGACATCCACCAGGGCGAGTTCTTCGGCCTGCTGGGGCCCAACGGTGCCGGCAAGACGACCTTGATTTCGGTGCTGGCCGGCCTGGCCCGCGCCAGCGGCGGGCGCGTCACGGTGATGGGCCATGACGTGGTGGGCGACTACGCCGCTGCGCGCAAGGTTTTGGGCATCGTGCCGCAGGAACTGGTCTTCGACCCCTTCTTCAGCGTGATGGAAACGCTGCGCATCCAGAGCGGCTACTTCGGCATCCGCCACAACGATGCGTGGATCGAAGAACTGCTGGCCGCGCTGGGTCTCAGCGACAAGGCCGGCGCCAACATGCGCCAACTCAGCGGCGGCATGAAGCGCCGCGTGCTGGTGGCCCAGGCGCTGGTGCACAAGCCGCCGGTCATCGTGCTGGACGAACCGACGGCCGGTGTCGACGTCGAATTGCGCCAGACGCTGTGGGCCTTCATCAGCAAGCTCAACCGCGAGGGCCACACCGTGCTGCTGACCACTCACTACCTGGAAGAAGCCGAGGCGTTGTGCGGGCGCATCGCGATGTTGAAGCAGGGCCGTGTGGTGGCGCTGGACACGACCAGCGCGCTGCTGGCCGGTCGCGCCAGCACCATGCTGCGCTTCAAGACCGACGATGCCTTGCCGCCCAGCATCGCGGCCACCGCGCGCGTCACCGGCCGCACGGTGCAGGCCAAGGCGCATGACGCGGCCGAGGTGGAAAGCATGCTGGCCACCTTGCGCGGCAGCGGCGTGAAGGTCGAAGATCTGGAGATCGGCCGGGCCGACCTGGAAGACGTGTTCCTGGAAATCATGCAGGGGGTTGGCGCTGATGGACGCGAGGATGGTGGCGCTGACCTTGGCTCGGACGCTGGCGCTGACGAAAAAGCCGGGCTGCCGGCATGAACTTCGAGGGCACCCACACCCTGTTTCGCAAAGAACTGCTGCGCTTCTGGAACGTGGCGTTCCAGACTGTGGCCGCCCCCGTGCTGACCTCGGTGATGTACATGCTGATCTTCGGCCACGTGCTGGACCAGCGCGTCGAGGCCTTTCCCGGCGTCGGCTACACCAGCTTCCTGCTGCCAGGCCTGGTGATGATGAGCGTCCTGCAGAACGCTTTTGCCAACAGCAGCAGCAGCCTGATCCAGAGCAAGATCACGGGCAACCTGGTGTTCCTGCTGGTCACCCCGCTGTCGCATTGGGCCTGGTTCGCGGCCTATGTGGGCGCGTCCATCGTGCGGGGCTTGTGCGTCGGCCTGGGTGTGCTGTTGGTGACGGTGTGGTTCGTGCCGCTGAGCATGGCCGAGCCCTGGTGGATCATCGTCTTCGCGGCCCTGGGCGCGGGCATGATGGGTTCGCTGGGTTTGATCGCCGGCCTGTGGGCGGAGAAGTTCGACCAGCTGGCCGCTTTCCAGAACTTCATCATCATGCCGATGACGTTTCTGTCGGGCGTTTTCTATTCGGTGCACTCGCTACCAAGCGTGTGGCAGGCGGTGAGCCACTTGAACCCGTTTTTCTACATGATCGACGGATTCCGGCGCGGCTTCTTCGGTGCCAGCGACGTATCGCCCTGGTTGAGTCTGCTGGTGGTGGGCACGGCCTTCGTTGTCGTGGCGTTGATCGCACTCAGGCTGCTGTCTACCGGCTACAAGTTGCGTTCCTGAGACAATCGCGGCCATGGCAGACCCTACGCCCCAGGAAGTCCGCAGCTTCATCGCTGCGGGGCTGGCCTGCACGCACGTGGAAGTGGAAGGT
>JANMZP010000233.1:0-6871 GCA_031383435.1 Betaproteobacteria bacterium
TACTACCAGGCGGCCAGCATCGACGGCGCCTCCAAGTTCGCGGTGTTCCGCTACATCCAGCTGCCCAAGCTGCGCGGCGTGCTGATGATTGCCGTGCTGCTGCGCTTCATGGACAGCTTCATGATCTACACCGAACCTTTCGTGCTCACCGGCGGCGGCCCCGGCAACGCGACCACCTTCCTCAGCCAGTACCTGACGCAGAAGGCAGTCGGGCAGTTCGACCTCGGCCCGGCGGCGGCGTTCTCGCTGATCTACTTCCTCATCATCCTGCTGCTGTGCTTCGTCCTCTACAACTGGATGCAGCGCGTGGGCACCGCCGACAAGAACGAGGCCGGCCATGGCTAAGCGCTTCCAGAAGAGGACGCTGTTCCTCGCCTTGTACCTGGTGTTCGCCATCCTGCCGGTGTACTGGATGGTGAACATGTCGTTCAGGACGAACGAGGAGATCCTGTCGTCTTTCAGCCTGTGGCCGCGCGAATTCACGCTGGCGCACTACCGGACGATCTTCACCGACGTGTCGTGGTACTCGGGCTACATCAACTCGATGATCTACGTCGCGATCAACACCGTGATCTCGCTCGTGGTGGCGCTGCCGGCGGCGTACGCGTTCTCGCGCTACCGCTTCCTCGGCGACAAGCACGTCTTCTTCTGGCTACTGACCAACCGCATGACGCCGCCGGCCGTCTTCCTGCTGCCCTTCTTCCAGCTCTACACGACGATGGGGCTGATGGACACGCACATCGCGGTGGCGCTGGCGCACCTGCTGTTCAACGTGCCGCTGGCGGTGTGGATCCTGGAAGGCTTCATGAGCGGCATCCCGCGCGAGATCGACGAGACGGCCTACATCGACGGCTACTCGTTCCCGCGCTTCTTCCTGACGATCTTCATCCCGCTGATCAAGGCCGGCGTCGGCGTGGCCGCGTTCTTCTGCTTCATGTTCAGCTGGGTCGAACTGCTGATGGCGCGCACGCTCACCAGCGTCAACGCCAAGCCCATCGTCGCGACGATGACGCGCACCGTGTCGGCCTCGGGCATGGACTGGGGTGTGCTGGCCGCCGCCGGCGTGCTGACCATCGTGCCCGGGGCGATCGTGATCTGGTTCGTGCGCAACTACATCGCGAAGGGTTTCGCGATGGGGCGCGTATGAGCGGTCCTTGCCATTTCTGGAGGGTGTGATGTTCGAATGGATGGCCTGGACATTGCCGGTGGCGGTGTTCTTCATCTGCATCGTGCTGATGCTGGCCGGCATGACGCTGTGGGAGATCAAGTCGCCGACCATCGAGCGGCGCGGCTTCCTGCCGATCGCCACGACGCGCGGCGACCGGCTCTTCATCGGATTGTTGTCGGCGGCCTATGTGAACCTGGCCTTCGTCGCCGTCAGCGAACGCATGATCGTGTGGTTCGGCCTCGAGCAAGAGCCGTCGATCTGGTTCGGCTTCGTCGGCTCGATGGCCTTGCTGGCGCTCATCATGCGGCGCGGCTGAATCGCCCATCTGTACAAGTACAAGAAGCACGCCGGCCGCCCCTTCCCAGCCGGCAGTGCACGCGATGAACGGGAAGTGCAACAGAGGAGACCTGACATGAAATTGCGCTTGAATGCTGTGGCCTTCGCCGCTGCCGCTCTGGCCCTGGGCCAGAGCGCATGGGCCGGCGAGGCCGAGGCGAAGAAGTGGATCGACAACGAATTCCAGCCGTCCACGCTGAGCAAGGATCAGCAGATGGCAGAGATGAGGTGGTTCATCCAGGCCGCAAAGAAGGTGCAGGCCAAGGGCGTGAAGGAGATCTCGGTTGTCTCCGAGACGATCACCACGCACGAGTACGAGAGCAAGACGCTCGCCAAGGCCTTCGAAGAGATCACCGGCATCAAGGTCAAGCACGACCTGATCCAGGAAGGCGACGTGGTCGAGAAGCTGCAGACCTCGATGCAGTCGGGCAAGTCGATCTATGACGGCTGGATCAGTGATTCCGACTTGATCGGTACGCACTACCGCTACGGCAAGATCATGAACCTGACCGACTACATGGCCGGCAAGGGCAAGGAGTGGACGAACCCTGGCATCGACATCAAGGACTTCATCGGCACCAGCTTCACCACCGGCCCCGACAAGAAGCTCTACCAGTTGCCCGACCAGCAGTTCGCCAACCTGTACTGGTTTCGCGCCGACCTGTTCGCGCGCCAGGACTTGAAGGACAAGTTCAAGGCCAAGTACGGCTACGACCTGGGTGTGCCGTTGAACTGGAGCGCCTACGAGGACATTGCTGCGTTCTTCAGCGAGGACGTGAAGACGATCGACGGCAAACCGATCTACGGCCACATGGACTACGGCAAGAAGGATCCGAGCCTGGGCTGGCGCTTCACCGACGCCTGGCTGTCGATGGCCGGTACGGCTGACATCGGCATCCCGAACGGCAAGCCGGTTGACGAGTGGGGCATCCGGGCCTCGGCCGACGGCTGCACGCCGCAGGGCGCGAGCGTCTCGCGCGGCGGTGCCACCAACTCGCCGGCCGCCGTCTACGCGCTGACCAAGTACGTTGACTGGATGAAGAAGTACGCGCCCAAGGAAGCCACCGGCATGACCTTCGGCGAAGCCGGTCCGGTGCCCGCGCAGGGCCAGATCGCGCAGCAGATCTTCTGGTACACCGCCTTCACCGCCGACATGACCAAGCCGGGCCTGCCGGTGGTCAACGCCGACGGCACGCCGAAGTGGCGCATGGCGCCGGGGCCCAACGGCCCGTACTGGAAGCAGGGCATGCAGAACGGCTACCAGGACGTGGGCAGCTGGACCTTCTTCGAGAAACACGACGAGAACAAGACCGCTGCGGCTTGGCTGTACGCGCAGTTCGTCACCGCCAAGACCACATCCTTGAAGAAAACAATCGTCGGCCTGACGCCGATCCGCGAGAGCGACATCCAGAGCAAGGCCATGACCGACCTGGCACCCAAGCTCGGCGGCCTGGTCGAGTTCTACCGCAGCCCGGCGCGCGTGGCCTGGACGCCCACCGGCACCAACGTGCCCGACTACCCGAAGCTGGCGCAGCTGTGGTGGAAGAACGTGGCCGTTGCGGTGACGGGCGAGAAGACGCCACAGCAGGCCATGGACAACCTGGCCGAGGAGATGGACCAGGTGATGGCGCGCCTGGAACGTGCCGGTATGGCGCGTTGCGCGCCCAAGCTGAACCCGAAGGTCGACCCGAAGAAGTACCTCAGCGACAAGGGTGCGCCGTGGGCCAAGCTGGCCAACGAGAAGCCCAAGGGCGAGACCATTGCCTACGACACACTGCTGAACGCCTGGAAGGCCGGCAAAGTGCGCTGAAGCCAGCAGCAGCTTGAGATGCACGGCTCCGCGGGCAAGCCCGGGGCCGTGCGTTTGACACTGTCGTTCCCGACGGCGTTTTCCAGATGCCGCCGCTGGGCCTTATGCAGCGACTGACGACTCTGGGCAAAGCCCCGGCGGCGTTTCACTGCAGGCAGGTGCAGGAGGTACTGCTGTCCCCTGGCAGCCGATCGCGAGCACCGGCCACCGACCCGATGCGGTCGTTGCTGCTGTGACGGTCGCGCGCACTGGGGGTGTCCTGCTTCGGTGAAGCTCGGACCGCGGGACCGCGGGACCGAGGGAGCCGGCCGCGAGCACCGCCAGCCGAAGGCGGGCATGGGTTGCAGAGGCTTTCTTCGGTCGAGCCCAGAACTCGAGGCCACCCGGTGGGTTTGGTGGGTTTGGTGGGTTTGGTGGGTTTGCTTTTGGTCGCCTGCTCGCCCACGCGTCACGAAGGACCGTTGGTCCCGCCGAAAGACTAAACTGCACGCAACAGCTCCCACAGACAACTTTCCGGACAACTCAGGTCGGCCAAACAGCCGAAACCCAGCATCCATGCGGGTTTCCAGCCACAGTTCGATAGACGCCGGTCCACCAGCCAAGGCTCCGCGCTCCGCGCGGGGCAAAGCGACGAAACCCCCGAGCCTATCGACGACTTGGGGGTTTTTTCTTGTTTGACGCCGACCCTTGATGCCGCCAACCCCGCAAGCGCACAACCCCCTGCACGGTCTGACGCTGGAGCAGATCGTCACTGAACTGGCTGGCCACTACGGCTGGCCGGGCCTGGCCGAGCGCATCGCGTTGCGCTGTTTCAGCAGCGACCCCAGTGTCGCGTCCAGCCTGAAGTTCCTGCGCAGGACGCCATGGGCGCGCGCCAAGGTGGAAAGCCTGTTCCTGTTCATGCTGCGCGAACGCAAGCGCAACTCGCCCGACAACTTAGAAAGTAGCTGAACGCCATGGCCATCCAGTGGTTCCCCGGTCACATGCACGCGACGAAGAAAGCCATCGTCAAGCGGCTGCCCGACATCGACGTGGTGATCGAATTGCTTGACGCGCGCGCGCCGGGTTCCAGCGCCAACCCGCTGCTGGCCGAACTGGCGGGCAGTAAACCGGCGCTGAAGGTGCTGAACAAGCAGGACCTGGCCGACCCGGCGCGCACCGCGCTGTGGCTGGCCCACTACCAGGCCCAGCCCGGCACGAACGCCTTGGCGTTGGATGCCAGCGAGACCGCGCCTTCGCGCCAGTTGATTGCGGCCAGCCGCGCGCTGGTGCCCTTGCGCGGCGGCATGGTCAAGCCGGTACGGGTGCTGATCTGCGGCATCCCCAACGTGGGCAAGAGCACGCTGATCAACACCCTCATCGGCCAGCGCAAGGCCAAGACCGGCGATGAACCCGGCATCACCAAGACCGAGCAGCGCATCGCGCTGGCCAGCGACTTCGACCTCTTCGACACGCCGGGCATGCTGTGGCCGCGCATCGTGGTCGAGCAGGCCGGCTACAACCTGGCCGCCACCGGTGGCATCGGCCGCAACGCCTACGACGAAGAAGAGGTGGCGATGGCCCTGCTGGCCAGCGTGCGCGGGCCTTATGCCGACCGCCTGCAGGCGCGCTACAAGCTGGCCGATTTTTCAGGGCTGACGGACGACGCGCTGCTGGCCGACATCGCCCGCAAGCGCGGTGGCCTGCTGCCGGGCGGGCAGGTGAACCTGCAGAAGGCGGCCGAGATCGTGATCAACGATTTCCGCAGCGGCGCCTGGGGGCGCATCACGCTGGAAACACCCGACGAGTACGCGCAGTGGGTTGCCGCGGGTCTGGTACGCGAAGCCGAGCGGCAAGAGCGTGCGGCGGCGCGCACGCGAAAGAAGCCGCCGCAGCGGGGTGGCCCGGCCCCTGCCACCCTCGGTGCCGCTGTCAGCGATGACAGCGATGACAGTGGTGACGGTGGTGACGGTGGTGACGGTGACATCAGCGATGGCAGCGATGCAAGCCCGCCAGGCGCGTAACCTCCAGGCTCTGACCACTGCGCCACCCCATCGCCATGAAGCTCCCCGTTCCGACCTTGATCTTCACCCTGGCTTGCAGTTGGACCGCCGTCCCCTGGGCACACGCTCAGGCACCGGTGCGGGTGCCTGCGCCCCTGGCCGAGGCAGCAGCCTCCGCGCCGCCTGTCGTCAACAAGTCGATGCCGCGTGCGATGACGCCGGCCGAGAAGCGCAGCAGTGCCACCGTGCCGGGTGACGTGCGACCCGAAGAGCCGGTGGTGCCGCAGATCAGCATTCCGCTGGGCAAGACGCCACCCGCGCCGGCACTTTCAAAAGCCCAGCAGCAGCGCCAAGACAAGGCGGCCGCGATGGGCGGTGTCGACGATTCCGTGGCGCGCTGCAAGGCGGCTGCCACGCCCGCCGAACGCGATGCCTGCCTGACCCGTCTGGGCCGCCCCGAGCGGGCGCGCTGAGGCGGGCGGCCGGTGCCTCAGGCGTCGGCTGCGTGGTAGGCGGTGACCCTGTCCACCTCGTTCTTCGAGCCCAACACCACGGCCACGCGTTCGTGCAGTTTGGTCGGCACGATGTCCAGGATGCGCTCATGCCCGTTGGTGGCCGAGCCGCCGGCCTGCTCGATGATGAAGGCCATCGGGTTGGCCTCGTACATCAGGCGCAGCTTGCCGGGCTTTTCGGGTTCGCGCCGGTCCCAGGGGTACAGGAACACGCCGCCACGGGTCAGGATGCGGTGCACGTCCGACACCATGCTGCCGACCCAGCGCATGTTGAAGTCCTTGGCGCGGGGGCCGCTCTTGCCGGCAATGCATTCGTCGATGTAGCGCGTGACCGGGGCCGCCCAATGCCGCGCATTCGACATGTTGATCGCGAATTCCTTGGTGTCTTCCGGCACCGCAGCTTCGCTTTGCGTGAGCACCCAGGAACCGGTCTCGCGGTTCAGCGTGAACAGCGCCACGCCGTCGCCCAGTGTCAGCACCAAGGTGGTCTGCGGGCCGTAGACGCAGTAGCCGGCGGCGGCCTGGTGCTTGCCGGGTTGCAGGAAGTCTTCTTCACTGACGCCCCGCGTGTGGCCGACCTTGCGCAGCACGCTGAAGATGGTGCCGATGGAGACGTTGACGTCGATGTTGCTGCTGCCGTCCAGTGGGTCGAACAGCAGCAGGTACTCGCCCTGCGGGTAGCGGTTGGGCACGACGTGGATGCTGTCCATCTCTTCGCTGGCCATGGCCGCCAGGTGGCCGCCCCATTCGTTGGCCTCGATCAGCACCTCATTGCTGATGACGTCCAGCTTCTTCTGGATTTCGCCCTGCACGTTGTCGGTGCCGGCGCTGCCCAGCACGTCACCCAGGGCGCCCTTGTTGACCGAGATGGCGATGCCCTTGCAGGCACGCGCCACCACCTCGATCAGCAGGCGCAGCTGGGCCGGGATGCGGCCATGTTCACGTTGTTGTTCGACCAGGTATTGCGTCAGGCTGACACGGCGGCTCATCAGGCTTGCTCCAGGGCTCGGTTGACGATCTCGCGCACGTCGTTGCTGAGATCGGGCTTGGCGGCGACGCGGGC
>JANMZP010000276.1:0-24449 GCA_031383435.1 Betaproteobacteria bacterium
CTACGTCGACCAGCGTTGGCTGGGCGGCATGATGACCAACTTCAAGACCGTCAAGGGTTCCTTGAAGAAGCTCAAGGACATGCAGGCGACCAAGGAAGCCGGCACCGAATTGATGATCAAGAAGGAAGGCCTGATGTTCGAGCGCGAGCTGGTGAAGCTCGAAAAGGACATCGGCGGCATCCAGGACATGACCGCGTTGCCTGACGCCATGTTCATCATCGACGTCGGCTACCACAAGATTGCTGTGCTGGAAGCCAAGAAGCTGGGCATTCCCATCATCGGCATCGTCGACACCAACCACTCGCCCATCGGCATCGACTACGTGATTCCGGGCAACGACGACTCGGCCAAGGCCGTGGCGCTGTACGCCAAGTCGGTCGCCGACGCCGTGCTGGAAGGCCGCGCCAACGCCACGAGCGACGTGGTTCAGGCCGTGTCCGCCGCCGGTGACGAGTTCGTCGAAGTCAGCGAAGAGTCCTGATCGACTGAGCGCCGGCCTGCGCGCCCGAGGGGTGTGCAGGCCGATCTTTTTTTGTGCCCCTGCGCGTCCCTGGTGGACAGGTCGCACCCGGGTTTCGAACTGAATGGAGAACACGATGGCTGCAATCACTGCAAGCATGGTCGCCGAGTTGCGCGCCAAGACCGACGCGCCGATGATGGAGTGCAAGAAGGCGCTGACCGAAGCCGATGGCGACGCCACGCGGGCTGAAGAAATCCTGCGCGTCAAGCTGGGCAACAAGGCCGGCAAGGCCGCCTCGCGCGTCACGGCCGAAGGCGTTGTCACCGCAGCCGTTTCGGGCAGCACCGGCGCGATGGTCGAGATCAACTGCGAAACCGACTTCGTCACGAAGAACGATTCCTTCCTGGCTTTCGCCCAGGCAGCATCGATGCTGCTGGCCGCCAACGACGTGGCCGACGTCGCTGCGCTGTCGGCGCTTTCGTACAGCCAGGACGGCTTCGGCCCAACGCTGGAAGACGTGCGCAAGGGCCTGATCGGCAAGATCGGCGAGAACATGTCGATCCGCCGTTTCAAGCGCCACGCCGGTGGTGGCCAGATCGCCAGCTACCTGCACGGCACCCGCATCGGCGTGCTGGTCGAGTTCACCGGTGATGAAGTCGCCGCCAAGGACGTCGCCATGCACGTGGCCGCGATGAAGCCCAAGGCGCTTGCCACCAGCGACGTGTCGGCCGATCTGATCGAAGTCGAGCGCCGTGTGGCTGCCGAGAAGGCCGCCGAAGACTCGGCCGCAGCGGTCGCTGCAGGCAAGTCGGCGCAGTCGCCCGAAATCGTCGCCAAGCGCGTCGAAGGCTCGGTGCAGAAGTTCTTGAAAGAGGTCTCGCTGCTGAACCAGTCCTTCGTCAAGAACGACAAGCAGACCGACGAGCAGATGCTCAAGGAAAAGGTCACGCAGGTGGCCGGCTTCACGCTCTTCGTGGTGGGTGAAGGCATCGAGAAGAAGGTTGACGACTTCGCCGCCGAAGTGGCCGCGCAAGTGGCTGCCTCCAAGGCGCAGTAAGCAGCGGCTCGACCCACACCGAGGGTGCCTGGCCGCGTGGCTGGGCACGCTTACACTGCGTGTTTGGACTCAGGGAGTTGATCTGTGCCGGCCTATAAGCGCATCTTGTTGAAGCTGTCGGGCGAGGCCCTGATGGGCGACGACGCCTACGGCATCAACCGTTCGACCATCGTTCGCATGGTGCGTGAGGTGCAGGAAGTCACCCTGCTGGGTTGCGAGGTGGCCGTGGTCATCGGCGGCGGCAACATCTTCCGCGGCGTGGCCGGCGGGTCTGTTGGCATGGACCGCGCCACCGCCGACTACATGGGCATGCTGGCCACCGTGATGAATGCGCTGGCGCTGGCCGACACCATGCGCCAGGAAGGCATGACGGCCCGCGTGATGTCGGCCATCAGCATCGAACAGGTGGTCGAGCCCTATGTGCGGCCCAAGGCGCTGCAGTACCTCGAAGAGGGCAAGGTCGTGGTCTTCGCGGCCGGCACCGGCAACCCTTTCTTCACCACCGACACGGCGGCCGCTTTGCGCGGCGCAGAGATCGGGGCGGAGATCGTGCTGAAGGCTACCAAGGTGGACGGCGTCTATTCGGCCGATCCCAACAAAGACCCGTCGGCCACGCGCTACGACAGCATCAGTTTCGATGAAGCCATCGCCAAGCACCTGGAGGTGATGGACGCGACCGCTTTCGCGCTGTGCCGTGACCAGAATCTGCCGATCAAGGTGTTCAGTATCTTCAAGCCCGGCGCGCTCAAGCGCGTGGTGATGGGCGAGGCCGAAGGCACCCTGGTGCACGTTTGAGGAGAACCGCTCGCCATGTCGCTACCTGAGATCAAGAAGACCGCCGAACAGAAGATGGCCAAGTCCATCGAGTCGTTCAAAGGCGAATTGCACAAGATCCGCACCGGCCGCGCCCACCCGGGTTTGCTGGATCAGGTGCATGTCGATTACTACGGTTCGATGGTGCCCATCAGCCAGGTCGCCAACGTGACCTTGATGGACGCCCGGACCATCAGCGTGCAGCCCTGGGAAAAGTCGATGGCCGGCAAGATCGAGCGCGCCATCCGTGAATCGGAACTGGGCCTGAACCCGTCGTCGCAAGGCGAACTGTTGCGCGTGCCGATGCCGGGGTTGACCGAAGAGCGCCGCAAGGAGCTGACCAAGGTGGTTCGCAACGCTGGTGAAGATGCCAAGATCGCCGTGCGCGGCGTGCGCCGTGAAGCCAACGAGCAACTGAAGAAGATGCTCAAGGACAAGACCGCCAGCGAAGACGACGAGCGCCGCACGCAAGACGAGGTGCAGCGCCTGACTGATCGCACCATCGCCGACATCGACCGGCTGGTGCAGGGCAAGGAAGCGGAAGTGATGGCGGTTTGATCGCGCCTGTGAACCGCGCCGTGCCGATCTCTGCACCCAACGACGCCACGCGGGCCCCTGGCCCGGCCGCCGAGTCTTCGACGTCGGTGCCGCGCCATGTGGCCGTGGTCATGGACGGCAATGGACGCTGGGCGCGCCAGCGTTTCATGCCGCGCTTCTTCGGCCACAAGCAGGGTGTTGATGCCCTGGTGCGCGCAGTGAATGCCTTCGCAGACCGCGGTGTCCAGTACCTCACGGTGTTTGCTTTCTCGTCCGAGAACTGGAAGCGCCCGAGCGAAGAGGTGTCGGGCCTGATGAGCCTGGTGCTGGTCGCGGTGTCCAAGTACCTCACCAAGCTGGCGGGCGATGGCGTGCGCATCCGGATCGTGGGCGACCGCTCGGCGGTGTCCGACAAACTGCGCCAGGCCTGGGAACACGCTGAAGCGCTGACGCAGCACAACACCCGCATCACGCTGGCCGTGGCTTTCAACTACGGTGGCCGCTGGGACGTCGTGCAGGCCTGCCGCACCGCGATGACGCAGGGCCTGCGTCCGGATGAGGTCGACGAGACCTGGTTGTCCAAGCACATGGCGCTGTCTTTTGCGCCCGACCCCGACCTGTTCATCCGCACCGGCGGCGAGATGCGCATCAGCAACTTCCTGCTCTGGCAGGCCGCCTACTCCGAGCTCTTCTTCACCGAGTGCCTGTGGCCCGATTTCGGCGTCACCGAGATCGATGCAGCGCTGTTGGCCTACGCCCAGCGCGACCGCCGCTTCGGCGCCATCCGTCCGCCGTCGGTGGTGCCCGAGGGCACTTGAGATGCTGCGCCAGCGCATCATCACCGCCCTCGTCCTGGTGGCCCTCCTGCTCGCTTCGCTGGTGGCGGCCAGCCGCTGGCCCTTCGCGCTGTTGACGCTGGGCCTGATGGCGGCAGGCGGCTGGGAGTGGGCGCGCCTGAACCAGGCTGCGCCAGGTGCAGCGCTGGCCATGGGCGTGGCTGTGGCTGTTGCCGGTTTGTTGGCCTTGCTGGCCGGGTGGGTCGACAACGCGCCAGGCTGGCTGTGGTTTGCTGCGACCTTGATCTGGATCGTCGGCGGCACCATCGCCCTGCAGCGGGGCCCGGACAGCTGGAAGCACCTGCCGCAGACGGGCCGCCTGGTTCTGGGCCTGATCGCGATTTGGCTGGCCTGGCTGGCCATCGCCCACGCCCGCGTTGTCGGCATCAATTTCATGTTGTCGGTGTTGTGTCTGGTCTGGATGGCCGACGTCGCGGCCTACTTCGGCGGCAAGGCTTTCGGCCGGCGCAAGCTGGCCTTGTCGATCAGCCCCGGCAAAAGCTGGGAGGGCGTCTGGTCGGGCATGGCCGGCGTGCTGTTGCTGTCGCTGTTCTGGGTCTGGCTCGACCGCCATGCGCCCGTCGACGGGCCCAGCCTGTACACCCGGCTCTACAGCGCGGTCGGCTTGTCCGCCATGGCCCCGGCCCTGCTGGCGCTGTGTGGCCTGAGCGTGGTCGGTGACCTGATCGAGTCGCTGGTGAAGCGCGCTGCGGGTGCCAAGGACAGCAGCCGGCTGCTGCCGGGTCATGGCGGTGTGCTGGACCGCGTGGACGCCTTGCTGCCGGTGCTGCCGGCCGCGCTGGCCCTGATCGCCCTGGGGCAACTGTCATGACCGCCGTGACCGCCATGACCGCCATGACCACCGTCAGCGGGGTTGCCGGCGTGCAGCGCCTGGCCATTCTGGGCTCGACGGGTTCGGTCGGCAGCAGCACGCTCGATGTGGTGGCGCGCCACCCGGAACGCTTCGAAGTCGTCGGCTTGACGGCCTACCAGCGCACCGACGTGCTGATCGAGCAGTGCCGCCTTTTCAAGCCGCGCCGCGTGGTGCTGCCCGATGCCACCCGCGCGGCAACGGTGCGCGCTGCACTGGCCGAACTGGGCCTGCGCACCGAGGTTCACAGCGGTGCGCAGGCGCTCTGCGAATTGGCTGCGGCCGATGACGTGGACAGCGTGATGGCGGCCATCGTCGGCGCCGCCGGCTTGCCGCCCTGCATGGCCGCGGCGCGCGCCGGCAAGCGCTTGTTGCTGGCCAACAAGGAAGCCCTGGTGGTCGGCGGTGCGTTGTTCATGCGCGCGGTTCGCGAGGGCGGTGCCACGCTGCTGCCGATCGACAGCGAGCACTCGGCGATCTTCCAGTGCCTGCCCGAAGACAGCGCAACTTGGGGTGCACGCATCGACCACATCGTGCTCACGGCCAGCGGCGGGCCATTCCGCCACCGCGACCCGGCGACGTTGCACGGCGTCACACCTGAACAGGCTGTCGCCCATCCAAACTGGGTGATGGGCCGCAAGATCTCGGTTGACTCGGCCACCATGATGAACAAGGCGCTCGAAGTGATCGAAGCGCGCTGGTTGTTCAATCTGACTCCCGAGCAAATCAAGGTTGTGATCCATCCCCAAAGCATCATTCACTCGATGGTCGTTTGCCGTGACGGCTCGGTCCTGGCCCAACTCGGCACGCCGGACATGAAGGTGCCGATTGCCTACGGCCTGGCCTTTCCCGAACGCATCGAATCGGGTGCGCCGCGGCTGGACTTCCTGGCGCTGCAAGCCCTCAGTTTCGAGCCGCCCGACCCGCGCCGATTTCCGGGTCTGCAACTGGCCTGGGACGCGCTGGCCGCACCGGCCGGCACCACAGCCGTGTTGAACGCCGCCAATGAAGTGGCGGTGGCCGCTTTCCTCGACCGGCGCATCGGTTTCATGGACATCCACCGCGTCAACGTGCGCACCCTTGAAGGCCTGGAGCCGCGTCTGACTGCTGACCACACCCTGGACGACCTGATTGCCCTGGACGAACAGGCCCGCGCCGCTGCGCAGCACGCGATGACGGAGTTGGCCGCGTGATCACCACGGTGCTGGCGTTCCTGTTCACGCTGGGCGTGCTGGTGGTCATCCACGAGTACGGCCACTACCGCGTGGCGGTGGCCTGCGGCGTCAAGGTGCTGCGTTTTTCAGTCGGCTTCGGCCGCGTGCTGTGGCGTCGCCAGAGTGGGCCCGATGCCACCGAATTCGTGCTTTGCGCCTTGCCGCTGGGTGGCTACGTGCGCATGCTGGACGAGCGCGAAGGCACGGTCGCGCCGGCCGATCTGGAACGCACCTTCAATCGCAAGCCGCTGCTCAGCCGGGCCGCCATCGTGGCGGCCGGGCCGCTGGCCAATTTGCTGCTGGCCGTGGTGCTGTATGCCGCGGCCCACTGGATCGGCATCGACGAACCGAAAGCCGTGCTGGGCGCGCCCGTGGCGGGCAGCCTGGCCGACCGTGCCGGCCTGCGCAGCGGTGACTGGGTCAAGGCCGTGGCCACCTCGCCCGAAGATTGGCAGGACGTGCAGTCGCTGGTCGACCTGCGCTGGCAGATCACGCAGTCGGCGTTGCAAGGGCGCAGCCTGCAGCTGCAGGTCACCGATCGAGACGGCCGGGCCGCGCGCACCTTGACGCTGGACCTGTCGGGTCTGGGTGATGCGGAAGTCGACGCCAAGCTGGCCCGCAAGATCGGTCTGGGCGGTGCCTACAGCGAACCGGTGCTGGGCGAGGTCAAGGCTGGTGGCCCCGGCGCGCAGGCCGGCCTGCTGAAAGGCGACCGCGTGCGCAGCATCGACGGCATCGCGGTGGCCGACGCCCAGGGCCTGCGGGAACGCATCAGGGCCGGCGTGCGCGACGGCAAGGCCGTGCCGCAGCAGTGGGCGGTCGAGCGCGCTGGTCGCGCGCTCGACATCGAGATCACCGCCCGCGTGCAGCGCGACGGCGACCTGGCAGTCGGCCGCATCGACGCTTTTGTCGGTGAACCGCCGGCCATGGTCACGGTCCGCCACGGTCCCATCGAAGGCCTGCGGCAGGGCCTGGTCCGCACCTGGGACGTCTCGGCACTGACGGTGAAGATGATGGGCCGCATGCTGATCGGCCAGGCTTCGCTGAAGAACCTCAGCGGGCCGCTGACGATTGCCGACTACGCCGGGCAGTCGGTGTCCCAAGGTTTGCCCTATTACCTGGGCTTTCTGGCCCTGGTCAGCGTCAGCCTGGGGGTGCTCAATCTGCTGCCCTTGCCGATGCTCGATGGGGGCCATTTGATGTATTACATTTTCGAGGGCGCAACTGGCCGCCCGGTCTCCGACCTCTGGCTTGCACGCCTGCAACGCGGCGGTATCGCGGTGTTGCTGACGATGATGTCGGTCGCCTTGTTCAACGACGTCGCCCGCCTCCTTGGCCTGAACTGAATCCCATGTTCCCTGTCTCTTCGCTCGGGCCTTACGGCCGGTTCAGTCCTGTCGCGGTCTGCGTGGCCGTCCTGGCCAGCGTGGCTGCCACATCCCCCGCCTGGGCGGTTGCGCCCTTTGTCCTGAAGGACATCCGCGTCGAGGGCCTGCAGCGCACCGATCCCGGCACGGTGTTCGCATCGCTGCCGTTTCGCATCGGCGACAGCTACACCGACGACAAGGGTGCAGCAGCCCTGCGCGCCCTGTTTGCCACCGGCCTGTTCAAGGACGTGCGCATCGAGATCGAAGGCCAGGTCGCGGTGGTCATCGTCGACGAACGCTCCATCATTGGCAGCGTCAATTTCGTCGGCTTGAAAGAGTTCGACAAAGACCCGCTGACCAAGTCGCTGCGTGACGCCGGCATCGGCGAAGGCCTGCCTTTCGACCGGGCTTTGATCGACCGCGCCGAGCAGGAAGTCAAGAAGCAGTACCTCAGCCGCAGCCTGTATGGTGCCGAGGTGGTCACGACGATCACGCCACTGGAACGCAACCGCGTCAACGTCACGTTCACGATGACCGAAGGCGAGGCTGCGCGCATCAAGGATGTGCGCATTGCCGGCAACAAGGTGTTCTCGGAATCGACGCTGAAAGAACTGTTCGAACTGACGCCGACCGGCTGGTTCACCTGGTACAGCAAGACCGACCGGTACTCGCGCACCAAGCTCAATGCCGACCTGGAAAAGTTGCGTGCTTATTACGTGAACCGCGGCTATCTCGAATTCGCCATCGAGTCGACCCAGGTCACGATTTCGCCCGACAAGCAAACCATCTCGGTGGCCATCTCGGTCAAGGAAGGCCAGCCCTACACCGTCACTGCGGTGCGCCTGGAGGGCGATTACCTGGGCAAGGAAAAGGAATTCCAGGCCTTCGTGCTGTTGCGCCCGGGCCAGCCCTACCGCGGCGACGCGGTCACCGACACCACCAAGCGCTTCCAGGACCTGTTCGGCCTGTACGGCTATGCCTTCGCCCGTATTGAAGCGCGACCCGAGATCGACCGCGCCACCGGGCAGGTGGCGGTGGTGCTGACCGCCGAGCCGCAACGCCGCGTCT
Source organism: Betaproteobacteria bacterium (assembly GCA_031383435.1). GTDB lineage: Bacteria > Pseudomonadota > Gammaproteobacteria > Burkholderiales > Burkholderiaceae_C > Rubrivivax. Next base: position 8,224 of record JANMZP010000276.1, read on the forward strand.
ACGTCCGCCGCATCGACGTGGCCGGCAACACGCGCACCCGCGACGAGGTCGTGCGCCGCGAATTCCGCCAGCTCGAGAGCGCCTGGTATGACGGCGGCCTGATCAAATTGTCGAAGGAGCGGGTTGACCGCCTGGGCTTCTTCAAGGACGTGGACGTCGAGACCAACGAGGTCACCGGCTCGCCCGATCTGGTCGATCTGGTCGTCAACGTGACCGAGAAGCCGACCGGCAATCTGATGGTGGGTGCCGGCTATTCCAGCGCCGAAAAGTTCACCTTCACCGCATCGGTGAAACAGGAAAACGCCTTCGGTTCGGGCAATTACCTGGGCATCGAACTCAACACCAGCAAGTACAACCGCACTGCCGTGATCAGCACAGTGGACCCGTACTTCACGGTGGACGGCATCTCGCGTGCCATCGATGTTTTCTACCGCACCAGCAAGCCCATCAACAGCCTGGGCAACAGCTACGACCTGAAGACGCCGGGTGCTTCCGTCCGCTTCGGCATTCCGTTCTCGGAATACGACACGGTTTTTCTCGGCGTGGGCATCGAACGCACCGAGATCAGCACCAATGTCGGCATCCCGCTGTCGTACCTGAATTACCGCGTGCTGTACGGCGACCGCAGCAATTCGTTCCCGCTGACCCTGGGCTGGGCCCGCGACGCCCGCGACAGCGTGCTGGTGCCCACCGCGGGCCGCTACCAGCGGGTCAACCTCGAATGGGGTTTTGCCGGTGAAGTGCGCTACTTGCGCACCAACTTGCAGTACCAGGAATACTGGCAATTGCCGCTGCGCATGTCCTTCGGCATCAACGCCGAAGTCGGGTTGGGCCGTGGCCTGGGTGGCAAGCCTTACCCGGTGTTCAAGAATTTCTACGGCGGTGGCCTGGGCACGGTGCGCACCTTCGAGCAAGGCTCGTTGGGCGTGGTCGACCCGACCGGTGCCTACATCGGCGGTGCCAAGCGGCTGAACGTCAATGGCGAGTTGTACTTCCCGGTGCCCGGCACCGGCAACGACAAGAGCCTGCGCGTCTTCGCCTTTGCCGACGCCGGCAATGTGTGGCGCGAAGACGAAGCCATCACCGGTTCCACCATCCGCAGCGCGGCCGGTTTCGGCCTGTCGTGGATTTCGCCTGTCGGTCCGCTGAAGCTCAGTTATGGCAAGCCCATCAAGGCGCTGCGCAACGATAGAATCCAACGCTTCCAATTCCAGATCGGGACTTCCTTCTGATGAAGACGATTGCCCTGCAGTGGCTGTCCGCCACCGCGCTGCTCATCACCGCTGCGGCACCCGCCACGGCGCAAGAACTCAAGATCGGCTACGTGAACAGCGAGCGCGTCATGCGCGAGTCGAATCCGGCCAAGGCCGCACAGGCCAAGCTGCAAGCTGAATTCAGCAAGCGCGAGAAAGAGCTCGACGATGCGGCGGCCAAGCTGAAAACGGCGGCCGACAAGCTGGAGAAGGATGCGGTCACGCTGTCCGAATCCGAGCGCAATCGCCGCCAACGCGAGTTGGTCGAATCCGACCGTGACCTGCAGCGCAAGCGCCGCGAGTTCCAGGAAGACCTGAACCAGCGCCGCAACGAAGAACTGGCCGGTGTTGTCGAGCGCGCCAACCGCGTCATCCGGCAAATCTACGAGAGCGAAAAGTACGACCTCGTGCTGCAGGAAGTGATCTTTGCCGGTGCCCGCGTGGACATCACCGAGAAGGTCATCAAGGTCCTGAACGCACCGGCCGGTCCGGGCAAGTAAGCAGCGCCTCGGCCGCCTGACCGTGCAGGTGCGCATCGGTGAGCTGAGCCTGCTGCTCGGTGCGGAACTGGTCGGTCACCCCGACCTCACCGTCACCCGCATCGCGCCGCTGGAAACGGCGGGCCCCGATGCCATTGCCTTCCTGGCCAACCCGCGCTACCAGTCCCAACTGGTGGCCACGCAGGCGGGCTGCGTGATCGTCGCGCCCGCGATGCGCGAACTGGCCGCCGCACGCGGCGCGGCGCTGGTCTGCGCCGATCCCTATCTGGCCTATGCGCGGCTTACCCAGTGGTGGGCCCTGCAAGTGCGCCGCCCCATCGTGCCCGGCATCCACCGCAGCGCGGTGGTGGAAGAGGGCGCGGTGATCGCCGCCACCGCCACCATCGGCGCCTTTGCCTACATCGGCCGCAGCGCCAAGGTTGATGCCGAAGCCGTGGTGGGCGTGCACGGCCACGTGGGCGATGACGCCGCTGTCGGTGCCGGCACCGTGCTGAAGCCGCGCGTCAGCCTGTTGCAAGGCTGCCGCATCGGGCAGCGCGGCATCGTGCACAGCGGTGCCGTGATCGGTGCCGATGGCTTCGGCTTCGCACCGACGGGCGCGGCGCAAGGCGGCCGTTACGAGAAGATCGAACAACTCGGCGGCGTGCAGATCGGTGACGACGTGGAGATCGGTGCCAACACCTGCATCGACCGCGGCGCGCTGGACGATACGGTCATCGAGGACGGCGTAAAGCTCGACAACCTGGTGCAGATCGGCCACAACGTGCGCATCGGCGCGCACACCGCCTTCGCGGGCTGCGTGGGCGTGGCCGGCAGCGCGCGCATCGGGCGGCACTGCACGGCGGGTGGCGGCGCCATCATCCTGGGCCACCTGGATATCGTCGACCACGTGCACATCACGGCGGCCACGGTGATCAGCCGGTCGATCCACAAGGCGGGCCAGTACAGCGGCATGTTTCCCTTCGATGACAATGCCTCCTGGGAAAAGAACGCGGCCACGCTGCGCCAACTGCACACCTTGCGCGACCGCATCCGGGCGCTGGAAAAGAAGACATGAACGAGACGATGGACATCCAACGCATCTTGAAGCGCTTGCCGCATCGCTACCCCATCCTGCTGGTCGACCGCGTGCTGGAAATCGAGAAGGGCGTGCGCATCAAGGCGCTGAAGAACGTCACCATCAACGAACCGTTTTTCATGGGCCATTTCCCGTCGCGGCCGGTGATGCCGGGCGTGCTGATGCTGGAAGCGCTGGCCCAGGCTGCGGCCATCCTGTCGTTCGAGTCGGTGGGTGAAGAGCCCGGCGAGGACACCGTCGTCTACTTCGCGGGCATCGACAACGCGCGCTTCAAGCGCCCTGTCGGGCCCGGTGACCAATTGATCCTGGAAGCGGCCATCGACCGCGCCAAATCGGGCATCTACCGCTACAAGACCCGCGCCACGGTCGACGGCTTTCTCGCCGTCGAAGCCGACCTGATGTGCACCATGCGCAAGGTTCCGCCGACGGTTTGAGGCCGCCCGAGATGACCCGCATCCATCCCACCGCGCTGGTTGATGCCCAGGCCGAGCTTGACGCCTCGGTCAGCGTCGGGCCCTACGCCGTCATCGGTGCCGGTGTGCACATCGCTGCGGGCACCACGGTGGGCGCGCATGCCGTGATCGAAGGGCCGACCACCATCGGCCGCGACAACACCATCCACTCCCACGCTGCGCTGGGCGGCGCGCCGCAGGACATGAAGTACCGCGGTGAGCCCACGCAACTGATCGTCGGCGATCGCAACACCATCTTCCAGTTCACCACCTTCAGCCGGGGCACCGCGCAAGACGGCGGCATCACGCGGGTGGGCGACGACAACTGGCTGATGGCCTATGTGCACATCGCACACGACGTGCAATTGGGCAGCCACACCGTGCTGGCCAACAACGCCACGCTGGCCGGGCATGTGCACGTGGGCGACTGGGCCATCGTCGGCGGCCTGACGGGCGTGCACCAGTTCTGCAAGATCGGCGCACACGCCATCACGGGCTTCCAGAGTCATGTGTCGCAAGATGTGCCGCCCTTCATGACCGTCTCGGGCAACCCGCTGGCCGTGCACAGCATCAACGCCGAAGGGCTGAAGCGGCGCGGCTACACGCGCGAACGCATTGCCGGCATCCGCCAGTTGCACCGCCTGCTGTACCGCGATGGCCTGACGCTGGAGAAGGCCCGCGATGCCATCGCCGCCTTGATGGGCACGGTTGAGGGTGGCGACGCCGACATCACCGCCTTGCTCGACTTCCTCGCGTCGTCCACGCGAGGCATCGTCCGCTGAACACCTTGCCGTTGCAGGTCGCGATGGTAGCGGGCGAGGCCTCGGGCGACTTGCTCGGCGGTGCCCTGCTGGCTGGCCTGCACCAGCGTTGGCCTGGCCTGCAGGCCGCTGGCATCGGTGGCCCGCGCATGGCGGCGCAGGGCTTCAGCGCCTGGTGGCCGCACGAGAAACTGGCGGTGCGCGGCTACGTGGAAGTGCTGCGCCATTACCGCGAGATCTCGGGCATTCGTGAAGCCCTTGCGGCGCGTCTGCTGGCCGAGCGGCCGCAGGCTTTCATCGGTGTCGATGCACCCGATTTCAACCTCGGCCTGGAAGCGCGCCTGAAGGCTGCTGGCATCCGGACCATCCACTTCATCTGCCCGTCGATCTGGGCCTGGCGCGGCGGCCGTGCGAAGAAGATGGCGGCCAGTTGCGACCTGGTGCTGTGTCTGTTTCCTTTTGAGCCCGACCTGCTCGCGCAGCATGGCGTGGCGGCCACCTTTGTCGGTCATCCGCTGGCCGATGCAATTCCGCTGGTGCCGCCGCGCGCCGCGGCGCGGGCGGCGCTGGGCCTGACGGATGCCGACCGCGTGGTGGCTGTGATGCCGGGCAGCCGGCGGTCCGAGATCACGGCCATCGCGCCGGCCTTTCTGCAAGCCGCCGTGCGCCTGCACCGGGTGCGGCCTGAACTGCGCTTCGTGTTGCCGGTGGCACCGGGGCTGCGCGGGCTGCTCGACCCGCTGGTCGCCGAACATGCCCCCGGCCTGCCGCTGCACTTGCTGGACGGCCAATCGCACACCGCGCTGGCCGCTTGTGACGTGACGCTGATCGCCAGCGGCACGGCCACGCTGGAAGCCGCGCTGTTCAAGCGGCCCATGGTCATCGGCTACCGCATGCACCCCATCAGCTGGCAAATCATGAAGCGGTTGCGCTACCAGCCCTGGGTCGGCCTGCCCAACATCCTGCTGCGCGAATTCGCGGTGCCCGAATTGATCCAGGAAGACTGCCAGCCCGAAGCCCTGGCGCGGGCCACGCTGGCCTGGCTGGACGACGCCCCGGGCCGCGACCGCCTGGTGGCACGCTTCAATGACCTGCACCACCTGCTGAAGCGCGACACCGCGCGCTGTGCCACCGATGCCATCGCGCAAGCCCTTCAAGTTTGAACAGCTCGGCTTCGGCTGGGACCGGCCGGGGCTGATCGCGGGCGTCGATGAGGCCGGCCGGGGGCCGCTGGCCGGGCCCGTGGTGGCCGCAGCGGTGATCCTCGACGAGCTGCACCCGATCAAGGGCTTGGCCGATTCGAAGGTGCTGTCGCCGCTGCGCCGCGAACGGCTCAGCGAAGAGATCCGCGCCAAGGCGCTGTGCTGCGCGCTGGGCTCGGCCAGCGTCGAAGAAATCGACGCCATCAACATCCTGCAGGCGACGATGCTGGCCATGCGCCGCGCCGTCACCGCCTTGCGCATCCTGCCCCACCGCGTGGTGGTCGACGGCAACCGCGTGCCGGTGCTGCCGATGCAGGCGGTGGCCATCGTGAAGGGTGACGCGCTGGTGGCGGCCATCTCGGCCGCGTCCATCCTGGCCAAGGTCGAGCGCGACCGGCTGTGCCTGGCGCTGCACGCGGTGCATCCGGCCTACGGCTTCGCCACACACAAGGGTTACCCCACGGCCGACCATCTGGCTGCCCTGCAGACGCTCGGCGCCTGTGCCGCGCACCGCCGCACCTTCGGCCCGGTGCGACGCGCCATCGAGCGGCGATCGGCGCGCGGATGAGCGCCGTACAGCACATCAGTTCGCGCGACAACCCACTGGTGCTGCGCCTGCGCCGGCTGGCTGCCGAGACCACGGCCTATCGCCGTCAGGGGCAGGTCTGGCTGGAAGGTGAGCACCTGTGCAGCGCGCTGCGCAGCCGGGGCTTGCCGGCGGCGCAGGCGGTGGTCACCGAAGACGCCTGGCAGCAGCCTGCGCTGCGCGAGCTGGCCGGCTGGGCAGCCCAGGTCACCACCATGCCGGCCGCCTTGTTCAAAGGCATCAGCGGCCTGGAATCTCCGGCTGGCATCGGATTCCTGTTCGACCTGCCGACCGCCGACGCGCTGCTGCCCCTGGTCAACACCGTTGTGCTGGACCGCGTGCAGGACGCCGGCAATGTGGGCAGCATCTTGCGCAGTGCGGCGGCCCTGGGCTTCGCGCAGGTGCTGGCCATCAAAGGCACGGCCGGGCTGTGGTCGCCGAAAGTGGTGCGGGCCGGCATGGGCGCGCATTTCGTGCTGCGGCTGATGGAAGGTCTGGATGAAGCCGCGCTGGCCGATCTGGCCGTGCCGCTGGTGGCCACCAGTTCCCACGCCGGTGCCACGTTGCAGCATGCCGCGTTGCCCGTGCCCTGCGCCTGGGTGCTGGGCCATGAAGGGCAGGGCGTGTCCGATGCCCTGTTGCAGCGTTGCACGCTGCAGGTGCGCATCCCGCAGCCCGGTGGTGAAGAGTCGTTGAACGTCGCGGCGGCGGCCGCGATCTGCCTCTACGAATCGCTAACGCGCATCAGTAGATGAGCCGGTCCGGCCGCAGGTCGCGCAGGATGGTGGTGGCGATCTCCTCGATCGACTTGTGGGTGGACGACAGCCACGCGATGCCGTCGCGCCGCATCATGCTTTCGGCCGCGTGCACCTCGTAGCGGCAGTTCTCCAGCGCCGCGTATTTGCTTTCCGGCCGGCGTTCATTGCGGATCTGCGACAGGCGCACCGGGTCGATGGTCAGCCCGAAGCATTTGCGCTTGTAGGCGGTCAGCGCGGTGGGCAGCTTGCCGCGTTCGAAGTCTTCCGGAATCAGCGGGTAGTTGGCGGCCTTGATGCCGTGTTGCATGGCCAGGTACAGCGAAGTCGGTGTCTTGCCGCTGCGGCTGACGCCCAGCAGGATCACATCGGCGATGTCGAGATTGCGCGACGACTGGCCGTCGTCGTGGGCCAGTGAAAAGTTGATCGCTTCGATGCGGTCGTGGTATTCCTGGCTTTCGCTGGCGTCGCTGAAACGCCCCACGCGGTGGTTGCTCTTGACGCCGAATTCGGCTTCCAGCGGCTCGACGAAGGTGCGGAACATGTCCAGCACCAGCGCCTTGCAGTGGTCGCCGGTGAGCAGCGCCCGCACCTCGTCGCTGATCAGCGTGATGAAGACCACCGGCCGATGGCCTTCGCGTTCGGCCGTGAGGTTGATTTCCTGCACCACCTGGCGGGCCTTCTCGACGCTGTCGATGAAAGGCCGGCGCACGTGGCGGTTGCGCGCCGGGAACTGCGCCAGGATGGAATTTCCGAAGGTTTCGGCGGTGATGCCGGTACCGTCCGAGACAAAGAACACGGTTCGTTCTGGCATGGCGGCGTGGGGTTCTGAGCGGGCGAAATGCCAGGGTCATCATAAGGAAGAACTCCTTAGAATCGACCGCAACATGCAGCCGTTAGCGCCTGCCTTGAATACCTCCGGATCGTCACTCGAAGAACAACAAGATGACGCCCGGGCGTGGGCCGCGCACTGGTCAGCAACCGGTTTTTCACTTCACGGAGCTTTCCCATGTCTTTGGTCCATCTGGCGACCGCCCTGGTCGCACCCTTTGAACAATTGAGAATGACCGACGTCGAGACGGTCGGCGGCAAGAACGCTTCTCTCGGCGAAATGATCAGCCAGCTGGCCACAGCCGGCGTGCGGGTGCCCGGCGGCTTTGCCACCACGGCCCACGCCTTCCGCGAATTCCTGCAGCACAACGGCCTGGACGCCCGCATCAAGGCGCGCCTGTCCACGCTGGACACCGAAGACGTGCGCGCGCTGGCCGAAGCCGGTGCCGAAATCCGCCAGTGGGTCATCGACACGCCGTTTCCGCCGGCGCTGGAAGCGGCCATCACCGAGCAGTTCGCGCGGCTGTCAGCCGGCAACCCGTCGGCCAGCTTCGCGGTTCGTTCGTCGGCAACAGCCGAAGACATGCCCGATGCGTCTTTCGCCGGGCAGCAGGAAACCTTTCTGAACGTGACCGGCATTGCCGACGTGCTGCACCGCATGAAGGAAGTTTTCGCGTCGCTGTACAACGACCGCGCCATCAGCTACCGCGTGCACAAGGGCTATGCCCATGCCGATGTGGCCTTGTCGGCCGGCGTGCAGCGCATGGTGCGTTCCGACCTGGGTTCGGCAGGGGTGATGTTCACGCTGGACACCGAATCGGGCTTCACCGAAGTCGTGTTCATCACCTCCAGCTATGGCCTGGGTGAAATGGTGGTGCAGGGCGCCGTCAACCCCGACGAGTTCTATGTTCACAAGGCCACCTTGAATGCCGGCCGACCGGCGGTCATCCGCCGCGTGCTGGGCAGCAAGCTGCAGCGCATGGAATTCGCGTCGGCCGCCGACAACGCTGCTGATCCTTCGCAACCCCGCAAGCTGGTGCAAGTGCTGGACACCCCGCCCGAGCAGCGCAACCGCTATTCGCTGACCGATGCCGAGGTGATGGAACTGGCGCGCTACGCGCTGATCATCGAAAAGCACTACGGCCGTGCGATGGACATCGAGTGGGGCAAGGACGGCGTCGATGGCCAGATCTACATCCTGCAGGCGCGCCCGGAAACGGTGAAGAGCCAGGCCGCCGGCAAGACCGAACAGCGCTACAAGATCATGGGCGACCGCGCCAAGAACACGGTGCTGGCCGAGGGCCGCGCCATCGGGCAGAAGGTCGGCACGGGCCCGGTGCGCCTGGTGCGCAGTTCGGCCGAAATGGACCTGGTGCAGCCCGGCGACGTGCTGGTTACCGACATGACCGACCCGAACTGGGAGCCGGTGATGAAGCGCGCCGGTGCCATCGTCACGAACCGGGGCGGGCGCACCTGCCACGCTGCCATCATTGCGCGTGAACTGGGCATACCGGCCGTGGTCGGCTGCGGCAATGCCACCGAAACGCTGCAGGAGAACGCGCTGGTCACGGTGTCTTGCGCCGAAGGCGACACCGGCTATGTTTACGACGGCCTGCTGGAAACCGAGATCAGCGACGTGGTGCGCGGCGACATGCCGTATTGCCCGATCAAGATCATGATGAACATCGGCAACCCGCAATTGGCCTTCGACTTCGCGCAAATGCCGAATTCGGGCGTCGGTCTGGCGCGCCTGGAATTCATCATCAACAACAACATCGGGGTGCACCCGAAGGCCATCCTGGACTATCCGAACATCGACCCGGACCTGAAGAAGGCGGTCGAATCGGTGGCGCGCGGGCATGCGTCGCCGCGGGCTTTCTACGTCGACAAGCTGACCGAAGGCATCTCCACCATCGCGGCGGCCTTCTGGCCCAAGACAGTGATCGTGCGGCTGTCCGATTTCAAGAGCAACGAGTACCGCAAGCTCATCGGCGGCACGCGCTACGAGCCCGATGAAGAGAACCCCATGCTGGGTTTCCGCGGTGCCAGCCGCTACATCAGCGGTGAGTTCAGCGATGCCTTCGCGATGGAATGCGAGGCGCTCAAACGCGTGCGCAGCGACATGGGCCTGACCAACGTCGAGATCATGGTGCCCTTCGTGCGCACCGTGAAGCAGGCGGCCACCGTGAAACAGATGCTGGCCGACCGTGGGCTGAAGCGCGGCGCGGATGGCGGCACGGACGGTCTGCGCCTGATCATGATGTGCGAGGTGCCCAGCAACGCCATCCTGGCCGACCAGTTCCTCGAACACTTCGACGGCATGTCCATCGGTTCGAACGACCTGACGCAACTGACGCTGGGTCTGGACCGTGACTCGGGTCTGGAACAACTGGCCAACGACTTCGACGAACGCGACCCCGCCGTGAAGGCGATGATTTCGCGCGCCATCTCGGCCTGCCGGGCCACCGGCAAGTACGTCGGCATCTGCGGCCAGGGCCCGAGCGACCACCCCGACTTCGCCGACTGGCTGGCGCAGGAAGGCATCTTGTCGATGTCGCTGAACCCCGACACCGTCGTCGAGACCTGGCAGCGCCTGGCGGCACGCTGATCGCGCCCCGGGCAGTCCTGGGGAGTGGGGAAATCCATACCCGGGCTTGCGTGTCGGAACGCACTCGACGGTACACAGACCGGCGTAGCATCTTCAGACCAAAGTCTGGGTGGTTGCGAGGGACAGTGCCGCATGAGCGAATCGGATATCTACATCAAGACTGCCGGGGGCGCTGAAGCCCTGAAGCAGCGATCAGCGGCCTTGCCCGGGCGCTTGAGGACCATGTTGATCATGGTGGACGGGGTGCGCAGCGGGGCCCAGTTGCGCGCGGCAGCGGACTCCTTGGGCGCTCCTGAAGACTTCCTGCTGACATTGCAACAGCAAGGCTGGGTCGAGGCGCTGCCAGGGCCTGCAACCGCGCCGGCTTCGGCTTCGGCTGCGGTCCCTGCGCGTGCTTCGCAGGCTGATGCGGATTCGGGTGCGGCCATGCCCGCGTCCCATGCCGAGCGCTTCCTGGCTGCGCAGCGCTACATGAACGACACGGCGGTGGACGGCATGGGCTTTCGGGTGTTCTTCTTCAGCCTGAAACTGGAGAAATGCTTCAACGCCGACGACTTGCGTGCCTTGCTGCCCGAATTCGTCAAGCACATGACCAAGGCCCGCGGCGAAGTCTTTGCGCAGGCCGCCAGTGACCGGGTCCGGCGTCTGCTGAGCTGAGCCACAGCACGAAAAAAGGCGCGCTGGTGACAGCGCGCCTTTTTCATGGCACAGCGGCATCAGCCGCTGTGCACCGGACCCTGAACGGCTAGTGCGAGGCCGCTGATGCGGCTGGCGTTGCAGCGTTGGTCGGTACGACTTCGTGCTTCTCGCCGCCGATGTCCACATCCCCGCCGGACTTGGTCAGGATGAACATGGCCAGGCCGGCAAAGATGGCAAAGCCCACAAGTATTTTCCACATGGTCAGTCTTCAGCGTAGATGTCGACGTCCTTGGTTTCCTTGATGAACAGCATGCCGATGACGAAGGTCATGCTGGCGATGATGATCGGATACCACAGGCCGCTGTAGATGTTGCCTTGTGCGGCGACGATCGAGAACGAAATCGCCGGCAGGAAACCACCGAACCAGCCGTTGCCGATGTGGTACGGCAGGCTCATCGAGGTGTAGCGGATGCGGGTCGGGAAGAACTCGACCAGCATGGCCGCGATGGGGCCGTAGACCATGGTCACATAGATCACCATGACCGTCAGGATCAGGATGATCATCCACCAGTTGGCGCTGCCAGCCGGGATCGGATCGGCCTTGGCCGGGTAGCCGGCCTCGGTCAGGGCGGCGCGGACTTCCTTCTCGAAGCGGGCCTTGTCGTCCTTGGCGGTTGCAGCCGTGTAACCCGCGATGGATTTGTCACCCACCTTCACCGTGGCGACGGTCGTCGTGGTGTCTTCCTTCTTGTCGTAGTTGACACCGGCGTTGGCCAGGAAGGTGCGCGACAGGTCGCAAGCGGTCGTGAACTTCGCCGTGCCGGTGAGGTTCAGGATCAGGTTGCAATCGCCCACCGGTGCGGCCACCGTGACCGGCGACTTCTGGATCGCGGCCTGCAGCTTCGGGTTGGCGTAAGTCGTCAGCGCGTTGAACAGCGGGAAGTAGGTCAACGCGGCCAACAGGCAGCCGGCCATGATGATGGGCTTGCGGCCGATCTTGTCCGACAGCGAACCGAACAGCAGGAAGAAGGGCGTGCCGATGATCAGCGACAGCGCGATCAGGATGTTCGCCGTCGGCCCGTCAACCTTCAGGAAGGACTGCAGGAAGAACAGCGAATAGAACTGGCCCGTGTACCAGACGACAGCCTGGCCCGCCGTGGCTCCCAGCAGCGCCAGGATGACGATCTTCAGGTTGCCCCAGTTGCCGAAAGACTCGGTCAACGGTGCCTTCGAGGTCTTGCCTTCGGCCTTCATGCGCGTGAACGCTGGCGACTCGCTGAGCTTCAGACGGATCCACACCGAAATGATCAGCAGCACGCCCGACAGGGCGTAGGGAACGCGCCAGCCCCAATCAGCGAAATCCTTTTCGCCGACATACAGGCGGGTGCCCAGGATCACCATCAGCGCCAGCATCAGGCCCACCGTGGCGGTGGTCTGGATCCAGGCGGTGTACGCACCACGCCGCGTGTGCGGTGCGTGCTCGGCGACATAGGTGGCGGCGCCGCCGTACTCACCACCCAGCGCCAGACCTTGCAGCAGGCGCAAGGCGATCAGCGTGATCGGTGCGGCGATGCCCCAGCTCTTGTAGGTGGGCAGAAAGGCCACCAGGAAGGTGGCCAAGCCCATGATCAGGATGGTCACCAGGAAGGTGTACTTGCGGCCGACCAGGTCACCCAGGCGACCGAAAACGATGGCACCGAAAGGCCGCACCGCGAAGCCGGCCGCAAAGGCCAGCAGGGTGAAGATGTCGCGGGTGGACGGGTCGAGTGCGGTGAAGAAATTGGCCGCGATGATGGCCGACATCACACCGAACAGGTAGAAGTCGTACCACTCGAAAATAGTGCCCAACGACGAGGCAAAAATGACCGTCTTCTCTTCCGAAGACATGGGTCTTGCGGCAGCGGTCAGGTGGGCGCCCGGACGGGCATCGGCCTTGGCCATATTGATTTCTCCTGGGAACTTTATGGGCTATGCGGACACGCGATTCGTGCCGTGCCGCAGTCTTTTCAGTCAGCCTGACCAATTCCTGACAGCGCCGCTGCATTTGCCCTTTCTGAGCTCAACGCGCGGGTTTCCCTAGTGATGGATAACCCGAAACGGGCCCTGTGTGCGGGGTCGTGTGCGGGGACAGGCCCAGCAGCGGGTGACTGACAATGCCGCCATGACAACCTCCGCCAGGGCCGTGTTCTGGGCCCGCACCAAGACGCTGACGGTTGCTTTGCTGGTGGTCTGGCTGGGCGTCAATTTGTTGGTGCCCTGGTTCGCGCGTGATCTCAATGCCGTGCAAGCTTTCGGCTTTCCGCTGGGCTACTGGTTGGCCGCCGAGGGCTCCTTGCTGGTGTACTTGCTGATCATCGTGGTCTATGTCGTGGCGATGGACCGCCTGGAGGCGAACTGTCTCGATGACAGTGACGCAGCCGTCCGGGCCGCGGATTCATCAGGGCCTGCATGACCCGACCTGGGTTGCCGTCTGCGGCCGGACATTCGAACGCCAGTTCGGTGTCGAACGACAGCCGCCTCGCGCGGCGCCTGGGCTGGCGCTACGCCCTGTTTCTGCTGGCCTTCGGGCTCCTGATTGCGTTGATGGCCTTGGCCGAAAAGCTGGGTCTGCAGCGCAGCTGGATCGGCGCTTCATTTCTGGTCGTCACCGTTGCGGCTTACGCTTTCATCGGCTTTCTCTGCCGCACCTCGAACGAGGTCGACTACTTCGTGGCCGGGCGCCGCGTGCCGGCCGTCTTCAATGGCCTGGCGACGGCCGCCGACTGGATGTCCGCGGCCTCGTTCATCGGCACGGCCGGCGTGCTGTACCTGCAGGGCTTTGCCGGCTTGGCGTATATCCTGGGCTGGACCGGCGGCTACTGCTTGCTGGCTCTGTTGCTGGCACCCTATCTGCGACGCTTCGGTCAATACACCGTGCCGGATTTTCTGCAGGCCCGCTATGGCGGCCGGCTGCCCCGGCTGATTGGCGCGGCTGCGGTGGTGGCGGTGTCGTTCGTCTACGTCGTGGTGCAGATCTACGGCGTCGGCCTGATCACCTCGCACCTCACCGGCTTTGGTTTCGAACTGGGCATCTTCGTCGGGCTGGGCGGTGTGCTGGTCTGCTCTTTCCTGGGGGGCATGCGCGCCGTCACCTGGACGCAGGTGGCGCAGTACCTGGTGCTGATCGTGGCCTACCTGGTGCCGCTGGTCTGGCTGTCGGTCAAGCAAACGGGCAGCGTGATGCCATTGGCGAGTTACGGCGCGCAATTGGCCCAGATTGCACAGCGCGAAGGCGAATTGGCGATCGATCCAGCCGAGCGCGAGGTGGTGTTGAAACTGCGCGAACGCGCGGCCATTGCCGACCAGAAACTGGCCGATGTGCGCAGTGCCATGGTGGCGGACGACGCGCAGCGTGTGCGGCGCGTGGCCGAGTTGCGCAGCGAGAACGCGCCGCTGGCGCGCATCCAGCGTGCCGAGCGTGAAGTGGTGCAGCGCCCGCGCACCGAGGCGAAAGCCACGCTGGCCTACCAGCGCGAGCGCGACAACGCCACGGCGCGGGCGCAGCCGCTGGCCGGCATGGCACCGCAGACCGTGCCGTTCGCCACCGGCGACCCGGCCGGCGACGCTGCGTCGCAGAAGCGCTTCGACGCCGCGCGCATCAATTTCATCGCCTTGATGCTGTGCCTGATGATGGGCACGGCCGCCATGCCGCATGTGCTGACGCGTTACTACACGACCACCTCGGCACCGCAGGCTCGTCGCTCGGTGGGCTGGTCGCTGCTCTTCATCATGCTGCTCTACATGGCCGCGCCGGCCTTGGCCGTGCTGGTGAAGTTCGAGGTGTTGCAGCACCTGGTGGGCATGCCCATTGACCACCTTCCGCAATGGGTCAGCCGGTGGTCGCGGCTGGACCCGAATCTGGTGTCGGTGAGCGACATCAACGGTGATGGCATCCTGCAACTGGGGGAGTTGCTGTTGGGCGGCGACGTGATTGTGCTGGCCGCGCCCGAGATCGGCGGCCTGCCCTATTGGGTGACCTGCCTGGTGGCGGCAGGCGGGCTGGCGGCCGCCTTGTCGACCGCTGACGGTTTGCTGTTGACCATCGCCAACGCGCTGTCGCATGACGTCTATTTCCGCGACATCCATCCCCGGGCTTCCGCAGCCAGCCGGGTCATCGGCTCCAAGGTGCTGGTGATGGTCATCGCGCTGCTGGCCGCGCTGATTGCGGCTTTGAAGATCACCGACATCCTGCAGTTCGTTTCAGCCGCATTTTCGCTGGCTGCAGCGGCCTTCTTCCCGGCGCTGGTGCTGGGCATCTTCTGGCGGCGCGCCAGCCGTGCGGGTGCCGTGGCCGGCATGTTGTCCGGCATGGCCGTCTGCGCGGGGTACATGGCGACCAACCTTCCGCTGCTGCGCTCGGCACTGGGGGTCACGCGCCCGCTGGCCGACTGCCAGTGGTTCGGCGTCGACGCCATTGCCGCTGGCGTTTTCGGCGTCCCCATCGGGGTGGCCGTGATGGTGCTGGTCAGCCTGTTCACCGCCGGCCCCAGCGACGAGCAGAACCGCCTGATCGACCGCATGCGTTTCCCCGTGCTTGGCGAGCGTTGAGCAAGCCTTGCAGCAAGGAACCCAAGCCGCGCCAGCCATCTCGCGGACGGGCCCTGCTATACTCATGGGCTTTCCTTGCTGTACCCGTCATGTTGACGCATCGGGGCAGCTTCCCACCCCTGAGCCCAGGTTCCACCGCACTTCAGCTGAAGTTCGAAGCAACGCAAGCCCGGAATCCACAAGGAGTATTCATGCGTCACTATGAAATCGTTCTGCTGATCCATCCTGATCAGAGTGAGCAGGTTCCGGCCATGCTGGAACGCTACAAGGCCCTGGTGGCCACCGGCGGCGGCAAGATGCACCGCCTGGAAGACTGGGGTCGGCGTCAGCTGGCCTACATGATCCAGAAGCTCGCCAAGGCGCACTACCTGTGCATGAACATCGAGTGCACCATCGAAACGCTGACCGAAATCGAAACCGGCTTCCGTTTCAATGACGCTGTTCTGCGCCACCTGACCGTGAAGAAGGACAAGGCCGAGACCAATCCTTCGATCATGATGAAGGCGGTCGAGCGCGAAGAGGCCCGCAAGGAACGCCAGGAGGCCACGGCCTGACGCCTGCTGCGACCGGCGCACCGGCAGCACCACCTGGCATCAACAGGTTGGTTCTGACGGCCACGCTGGTAGAGCGAGCAGCCCTGAGATACACCCCCGCCGGACTGCCGGCCCTGGACTTGAGCTTGCAGCACGAGTCCGAGGTCAGCGAAGACGGCCAGCCGCGCAAGGTCTCGATGGAGATCAAGGCGGTGGCGATCGGGGCGATCACCCAGGTGCTGTTGGCTCTGGATCTGGGCACGGCCAGCTTCTATGCCGGCTTCCTGACCAGTTCACGCAACAAGCGAGGTTTGCTGTTCCATATCACCTCGGTCGAAACCGTCTCTGAATGACGGTTCACCTGAGGAACATCCGGATCCGGATACACCGATTTCGTTAGGAGTTTCACATGCCCCCACCACGTGGTAAAGGTCGCTTCTC
>JANMZP010000038.1:0-25514 GCA_031383435.1 Betaproteobacteria bacterium
CAGCGTGGGCAGCCAGGACACCACCGGCCCGATGACCCGCGACGAGCTGAAAGACCTGGCCTGCCTGGGCTTCAGCGCCGACCTGGTGATGCAGAGCTTCTGCCACACCAGCGCCTACCCCAAGCCGGTGGACGTGAAGACCCACCGCGAACTGCCGGCCTTCATGAGCAACCGCGGCGGCATCAGCCTGCGCCCGGGCGACGGCATCATCCACAGCTGGCTGAACCGCATGCTGCTGCCCGACACCGTGGGCACCGGCGGCGACAGCCACACCCGTTTCCCGATCGGCATCAGCTTCCCGGCCGGCTCCGGCCTGGTGGCCTTTGGCGCGGCCACCGGCGTGATGCCGCTGGACATGCCCGAGAGCGTGCTGGTGCGCTTCACCGGCACCATGCAGCCGGGCGTGACGCTGCGCGACCTGGTGCACGCGATTCCGCTGTACGGCATCAAGGAGGGTCTGCTGACCGTGGCCAAGTCGGGCAAGGTCAACGAATTCAGCGGCCGCATCCTGGAGATTGAAGGCCTGCCGAACATGAAGGTCGAACAGGCTTTCGAACTCAGCGACGCCAGCGCCGAGCGCAGCGCTGCGGGCTGCACGGTGCGACTGAACCAGGAACCCGTCATCGAGTACCTGAACAGCAACATCGTGCTGCTGAAGAACATGATTGCCCAGGGCTACGCCGACAAGCGCAGCATCGAACGCCGCATCGGCAAGATGCAAGAGTGGCTGGCCGCGCCCACGTTGCTGGAAGCCGATGCGAATGCCGAATACGCGCACGTGCTGACCATCGACATGAACGAGATCAAGGAGCCCATCCTGTGCTGCCCGAACGACCCGGACGACGCGAAGTTCCTGTCTGAAGTGGCCGGCACAAAGATCGACGAAGCCTTCATCGGCAGCTGCATGACCAACATCGGCCACTTTCGCGCCGCCAGCAAACTGCTCGAAGGCCAGCGCGACATCCCGGTCAAGCTGTGGGTGGCCCCGCCGACCAAGATGGACCAGAGCGAGCTGATCAAGGAAGGCCTGTACGCCAACTTCGGCAGCGCCGGCGCGCGCACCGAACAGCCGGGCTGCAGCTTGTGCATGGGCAACCAGGCGCAGGTGAAAGAAGGCGCGACGGTGGTCTCCACCTCCACCCGCAACTTCCCCAACCGCCTGGGCAAGAACACCTTCGTGTACCTGGCCTCGGCCGAGTTGACGGCCATCGCATCGAAGCTGGGCCACCTGCCGACGGTGGCCGAATACCACGCCGAAATGGGCTTGATCAACGCCGATGGCGCGAAGGTCTACCGCTACATGAACTTCGACAAGATCGAGGAATACGCGGAAACGGCCAAGGCGGTGACGGCCTGATCGCCAGCGGCCTTGTCGCATGACCACGAGGCGGCCTGCGGGCCGCCTTTTTTTTGGCCGGCGGCGCGATGAATTCACGAACCTGCCCCTGCGCCGACGCCCGCGTTGGCCGACAACGCCAACAACACCTGGGCAAGGACAACACGGACCCGCCGGGTTCAACGCGACATGCACAAAGCCATCGCTCTGTTGCTGACCGCCGTGGGCTTGCAAGCCCACGCCCGGGTGATGCACCACGAGCAGTCGCACGTCTGCATCCACCGCGACATCGCCCGCCAGTTCCGCGAACTGGACTATCCCTGGCCACAGGGCAGCAGCGCCGCCGGCTGGCGGTGCCGCAAGGGCCCGGTTCGCCGGCGTGGGCCACACAGCCCTTTGAATGCGAGGCGAAGTGTGCCCATCACCGGCCGCTGCCGCCGAGCGGGACCCGGTTGCTCAAGCGCGTACTCGGGATCCACCTGGAGCGCTGCCCGACCTGTGGCGGCGGCTGGAAGATCAGCGCGGCATTCCTGGAACGGCCGGTGAGCGAGATGATCCTCGGGCCCTTTGTCGGCCGAGTCTTCGTATGCAGATCTCCCCCTAGAACACAGGAGTTACCAACTGCGTGTTGCTGCGCATCATACGTACACCGAAAACGATAGTTATGTTGGCGTGTCGCTCCAGTCGTGTAGCGAGTCGGTGGCCAAGGTTAAAAAGGCATCGTTACCTCGACCCGCGCAATTTTTCCGGGGTCGGCGCGGAGTGCCCGGTGCGCTTGCCGAGTTCAGGTTTCATCCCCATGGTCGAGCAGTACCGCCGATGGCACCGCTGCTGACTTGTCTGAGGAGGTAACGTGCAGTCTCTAGGAATGGTCCGGCTCAATCAACTGATGCAGCACACCAGCGGGAGCCCAGACATCGTCATCGGGTTGATCGATGGGCCGGTGCAGACAAGCCATCCCGACCTGGAGGGCACCAGCATCCACAACTTGACGAAAGCCGCCGGTTGTCTGCGCCAGGCCAGTGTGGCCTGCCTGCATGGCACTTTCGTAGCCGGCATCCTGCATGCGAAACGGGGCAGCGCTGCACCGGCGGTTTGCCCTGGTTGCCGCCTGCTGGTGCGGCCGATCTTCGCTGAAGGCGAGGGTGGAGGGTTCCCCAGCTGCGAGCCCGACGACCTTGCAACTGCGATGGTGGAGTGCATACGAGCAGGTGCACGCCTGCTGAACTTGTCGGTGGGATTGATGCATGCAAGCCCGAATGGCGTGCGAGTTCTCGAATCGGCCCTTGATCTGGCTGCCCGCCAAAGCGTGCTGGTGGTGGCCGCAGCGGGTAACCAAGGCATGGTGGGCGCGTCTGCGCTGGCTCGACATCCAGCGGTGTTGCCAGTGGCCGCGTCCACGGCCACTGGTGCCATTGCCAGCCTTTCCAACTTGGGCCACTCGGTTGGGCGACGCGGCCTTGCCGCGCCCGGGGACAGCATTCAAAGCTTGGCCCCCGATGGCGGAACACGGCGATTCAGCGGCACCTCGGCGGCAACACCGTTTGTCACTGGAGCGGCTGCATTGCTGTGGTCGCTTTACCCGCATGCATCCGTGGCCCGAATCCGCCATTCGCTGCTGCATGCCGCACGCGCCAATCGGAGCAGCATCGCGCCGCCCTTGCTCGATGCACAAGCGGCCTGGGACTTCTTGAAATTGGCCTGAACCAAAGGAACTTCGATGGACACGCGTGATCGTCAGCCGGCCCGCCCCGACCTTCCTGCCGAGGGGTCGCCCGCGCAGCCGTTCGTTGTTCGACTGCCAAGTTTCGTCTTGGACGAGCCAGCAGGACTGGGTGATGTGATCAAGCGCGCCACCGCACAGTTGGGGATGCGACCCTGCGGCGGTTGCGCGCGACGCGCAGCGACCCTCAATCGCTGGATCCTGTTTGCGGGGCAGCGGTCGGTCTGAGGCCGAACGCTGCGATGCAATCTCAAGGGCGGGAAACGCCATTCAACTGCATGAAAGTGAGGACATGAAATGCAACAAGTGAACGTAACTGCCCCCGCGCGAAGCTGGCCAGGTCACCGAACGGCTGCGGTCGTGGCGCAGGCCTGCGCCGATGGTTCATGCGGCAGCGAGGCCGCAGAAAGCGGTGAAGGCGGCGGCAGCTATCCATTTGTGTACGCCATCGGGAACATCGAGATCCGGTTTCCAAGCCTCGGCGTGGAAAAGGAGTTTGTGCAAGCCACCGGCCGCGCTGATACGACCGGGCTGACCGACCAGCAGACTCTGCACAGCGTGCTCACGCGTCCGCCAAACCGGTACCTGACGCGGCAATTGTGCTGGGTCATGACCATCGAGGGTCTGGATACCTACCTGCTGCAGCCGCGCGATTCGGCCGACATCGATCTGCTGTTGGAGGCCGTGAGGGCCAATCCCGGTCGTCAAGATCTTGACGTCGTTGTGGGCGTGCGCGGACCGATCGCGCCACCGTCGCTTTGCAACGGTTTGACGGTACCCATGGTCGGCGTCAGCCAGATCTACTCGTTCGATCGAGAGAGCTTCATGAAGGCGGTGCCGGTGCCGCAGGGCATCAAGGCCGCAGCTTTCGTGCCGACAGTCGGAGAGCTGTTCGACCGCTTTCTAAAATTGGCCGACAACGCCGGGGCCACCGACGAACACCGTGCGATGAACTACATGGCCACGCGCTACCCGGCGGTCTACAACCTGGCCGCCGACCGCTTCTCTGCCGGATATGGTCTGGATGCGATCGAGACTTCGCCTTCTCGCCTGTCCGGAACACGCCGCATGGTCAATGTCAGCTTCGTATTCGTGCATCGCCAGACCAATGTGCCCGAACGCTACTCGGTGCGAGTCGACGTCACCGAGGAGTTTCCATTTCTATCGTCGACGCTTGCACCCGCTCCCTTCATAGAGCGTTGAGTCGGGCGAACCCCGACGGAAAGGAGAACCCAGCATGCCAAAAATGGAGCCAGACAGGGCGACCATCACGCCCATCACGGGACGAAGGCTGCCGAGTTTCGGCGCTGAAGCGTCTGTCGGTCCGCCCAGTCGGGCCTACCGGTCGCCGTTGTCAATTGGCGCAATGGGTGTCGCTGCGGTTGCGCCCAGCTATCAGGGCGACGCTGGCGACGCCGATGCCGGAGAAAGTGACGGTGATGACGGTGATGCCGGTGATGCCGGTGATGCCGGTGAAGACGGTGAAGACGGCGACACCGCAGACGCAGACGCACACGCAGACGCAGACGCAGACGCAGACGCAGACGGTAGCGGAAGCAACGACTCACAGAGCGAGACCTGAGTTTTTACAACGCCCTCTCGGGGCACAGCGAAGGGAAATACCATGTTGCCCATGATGAATGCCGAAGTCGGCCTGTACGGCCGCAGTGCCCATGCCTTTGAATCAGAGGGTGCCGCCGATGCTGCACCGCGGGCCGGGGCGGTAACGCCCCAGATTTGCGTTAATTCGCCCTGCCTGCGTTTGCCCTCTGGCCAGTTTTGCGTCAACCTGCCGATCGTCGGCCGACGCTGCGTCAACATCCCCAACCTGGGAAGTTGGCGCGTGCGCTGCTGCACCCGATTCGGATGGCCGCCGGTGAGTTGCGGAGTCGTGCGCTGCTGACACCTGAGATTCGTACCCTGGATGGGGTGCATCGGGGTGTTCACGCGGTTTGTGCCCAGGACACCAGGGGCCGAAAAGGCTCCAGTACGCGGCGCAGCCAGCCGACTGAACAGGATCAAGGTGGACCGGCGCTGTCGGCCACCTTGATTTCTTCATTCCAAAACCCTGGGTGTGGCTCGTGTTCGCAGTGGTCGCAATTCAGTAAAGGCGCATGCTGGTTGTTACCGTAATCCGAATGGGTGCCAAAGGTCACGGGGCCATGTCTTCTCGATGAATGGGCAAGTGAGCGTCGAGCGGTCGCATTGACTCCATGTCCTGGGCGATGCTGTCGATGGTGACAAACATCGCGCGACGACCGGGCCAGCCAAACTGCGTCGAAAATATTCCGACGGTCTGACCTGCAGCGTCGATGACGGGGGAGCCGCTCATTCCTGGCCGCACGTCGCAATCGTCAAGGATACCGTTTACGCCCTTGATGTACTTGAGACTGCCCACAGTGACGAAGTCGAGTTCGCCGTCCGAGCCGCCCACCAACCATAAATGCTCGCCCTTTTGCAGCGACTTGGTCGAGCGCAACAGTGGCCTTGCGCAAACGCTCGATTCGGCCTCGCCGAGCAGCGCCCAATCGGCATATCGACCCACATGCCATGGCATCACAAACGACCCTCCCGGCAGCGCTGCTGGCGCTGCATACCCGAAGAGCGCAGGCTGCTCCAGCAGCTTCTTTCCGACAAATGCAGGGCCCTCGGAATCGCCCCCGAGTTGTTCAAAAACATGCCGGTTGGTGAGGACCTGACCGCAGCCGACACGAAGGCCGGCAGCGTCATCTTTCCCGATCCGGTAGATCAGTCCCTCAAGGGAGAACCCATGCTCCGACAAACACGTGGGTATGCCAACCTTCTCGATGTCGCGCCCAAAGGGTGTCAAGCCCGAATGCAGTGCGCTGACTGGCAGCAGACCCAGGCCTGCTCGCTCTAAGCGACGGCTCGCGGTCGAACCGCCGTCCGGCTCTGCCGCTGCTGCGTCCACGAGCAGCTGATGCACAGCTTGGTCCAGGCCGCTGGCGCTGCGCGCGGCGATCCTTCGAAATTCGCCATGCTGAAATCGAATCAGCGTGGGCAGTGCCCACAGCTTGTAGCGACGTCCAAGGTCGGTCTGCTTGTCGACGTTCACATGGACAAGCTGCACTTGGCCGCCGTACTTGTCTGCAAGCGGCAATAGCAGCAGCTCGAGCGTGTGGCAAGGCTCGCAGCTGGGCGAGCCGAACAAGACAATCAAAGGCCGTCCAAGTCTCACAAGCTCACGGAATTCGCGGCCATTGACTTCCTGGACTCGTTGCCTGCCCGTTTGGGGGCTGCCCAGTGCAGGACCTTCTTCACGATGCGCACCCTGGTCAAGTTTTGTTTGCGACATGCTCATGTCCAAAAGTTCTCAGCAAGGTCGGCAGTCTGAGCGATTGCGCGGCGTGCAACTGGGCTCGGCCGCCTGCACGATCGCCGCACGCCGCACGCCGCAACGGCGCAGAGGGCCACGAAACTGTTCAATACCGCAGATCACCCGCGTCGCGGACGACCGCCTCGATGCGCGTGCCGCTGGCGCGTTCCTCGTTCGAGAAACCGTCATAGCCCGACAGCGCGCCGAAGTCGAGGTCGGTCAGGGCCTCGATGCGCGAGATGCTGCGCTGGTATGTCTTGAAGGCACCGAACGCGGCTTCGAGCGACGAGAGTTCGCGCGCCTGCTCAATCATGTACGCGGTGGCGGAAGGCCGGCCGTCGTCGCCGAGAAAGGCCACCACCTTCCAGTAGGCCGACGGGATGGTCACTTCGCGGTAGACGAGGTCGTTGTCGCCGAACACCGGGCCGGAGAACACAGTGACGCGCTCTTGCCAGCGCCGCGTGTTCTTCAGCACATAGTCTTCCAGGCTCAACCAGGTGCGCTGGTTGAAGGCCGCCATCTGCGGCGAGCAGTTGGTGAAGTGAAAGGTGTCGGCGTTGGCAGTTTCCGCTTCGCCGCCCCAGTTGGGGTCTTCACGCCGTACGAGATGGCCGCGGTCGAGCAGGTTGTCGGCGTACAGGTCTTCGCCGATCTGTGCATCGACCGGCAGCCGGCCGTCGAAGAACCACTGGTCGTCGCCGCGCTCGATCTTGACCGACTCGGCGCCGCTGATATTCACGCCCACGCACAGCGCGATGCGGCGCGAGCGCGACATCATCACCGAGAAGTTGGTGTAACGAAGCAGGTTGTCGCTGGTGCCCGGCACCGGTGTCACGTCGCCCGCGCGCCGGCCGCGCGGGCGCGGCCACGGCACGACGAAGTCGCCCAGGAAGTCGGCGGTGTAACCGTCGCGGTCGGTGAAGGTGGCAGCCTGCGTCACGCGCGGCGGGCGCTCGCGCGCCTCGGGCACTGTTGCTTCGCCAGGGGGCGCGCCGGTGGGTCGGGCCAGGCGCATGTCGGCCAGGCGGGGACGGAAGTCGAGTTGAGCGTGCACGGTAAGTCTCCTTGTCGAACGAGGCCAGGAACGGGCGCCTCAAGGCGCATCGGCAGCGCCGGTGAGGCAGGCGCGGTAGCGGGCAGACAGCGTCTGCATCTGCTGGATCGACGCTCTGTGCTGCAACGGTGACGCGGCGGTGCCGTGAGCCAACAGGGCTTCGAGCTCGGCCAGGCGGTCGCTGAACTCGATCAGCGTGGCCAGCGTGCGACCGGCATCGCGGCGCAGCGCGTCGCGCAGCCGGGCAGGCCGCAATTCGACGGGCCAGCCGTCGCCATGCTGCTCAAGTTGGCGCTCGGCAAATGCCACCCAGGCGTCGGCCGGCAGGGGCTCCAGCGCACCACGCAGGGCCGGGTACAAGTCGGTCAGGCGGCCGCCCAGGACACGCCGCGCTTGGGCGCTGGTCGGCCATGCCTCGGCGGTGACGAGCCAGCCTTGCGCCAGGTGCGCGTCGATGGCCGCCAGCGTGGTCGGACCGGGGTAGACGTCGAGGACTGCTCGGCCCTTGCCGGTACCAACCAGCTGCAAGGGTGCGGGCAGCGGTTCTTCGCCGCCCAGGCCGAGCCGCAGCGGCGCTTCACGGTCGCGCAGCAACAGCACGTCAATCTGGAACGGCCCGCGGACCTTGGTCCGGGCGGCCAGCAACTGCACGGCGCGGAAATTCGCGCAATCGCGGATCGTCGGCACCCGCGAATCAACCGGCCTGGCCGGCCGCCACGCCGGCGACAGCAGCGCCATCAGCATGCCCGTGGCGACACCGCCGGTCACGGCACTGGGATGGGACCAGGCGTAGGGGTTCGCCGACGAGGCTTCGATGCGACGCACGCGGTCGGCGATCTCCTGCAGCAACTGCGCGCCCTCGCCCAGCGCCAGCGCGGCCAGCGCGGCCTGCCAGATCGGCGAGTCGGTCAGACCGGGCAGTGACCGGGACGCGTTGCGCTGATGGGCCGTGCGGTCGAAGAGCTCGAGTGCCTGCGGCGCGAGAGCCAATGCAGCATGCAGGTCGCCGGCAGCGTAGGCCTCGCTCACGTTGTCGTATCCCGGCGCGACGGCGCGCGTGCCGCGACGGCGTCGCTGCGCCACGCCCTGCTGGGCGTGCAACTGACGCGTCGGCTTGTCCAGCGTTTGCGCCTCGTCGGCACTGAGCGCCATCTCGGCATCGACCTTCAGTTTGGCGCGCCAGCGCAGCGGCAGCTGCTCGATGTCTTCACCCAGGTATGCCAGCAGCGGCCGCACTTGCTCAAGCGGCGGCCAGGGCGGAAACGGGGCACCCATGAAGGCGTGGTAGTGGGCTTCGAACCGCTGCTCGTGCGGCGGCAGATGCGGGTCCAGCCCGAAACGGTAGAACGCGGCCGCGCGGCGGTGAATGCGCCGCGCCTGGGCGAGCAGGTCGGTACCCATCGCCGGCAGCATCAGCCGCCGCAGGTCGCGCCGGTGGCGCACCACGGCCGGGTGGTCGCCAGGCTCTACCAGCCACACCTGCCGGCGCAGTTTGTCCAGCAGCGCGGCGGCGCGCACACCGTCGACGCGGCCCAGTCCGCAGGGGCTGGCCAGCACGCGGCCGATCAGCGCCGCGTTCACCCGGCGCAAGACCAACCCGGGATGGGCCAGCTTCTCGATGGCCGGATCGTCGCTGCGGATGCGGCCGAGGATGCGCCGGTACAGAAAGGTCTGCGCGTAGTGGCGATCAAAGCCGGTCGTTCCCGGCGTTGGGCGGGCGCCGCTCGCCCCGCCGGCCACGGGCTCGTTCAGCAGCTCTGCCGTGGCGCGCGCGGGATCGGGCTGGTCGTGCAGGTAGCGCGCCAGCACTTTCAGCAGCAGTGGGTGGCCGCCAAAGCGCTCAATCAGATCCCGCACCGGCACACCCAGTGCCGGCGTGCCCAGGCGGCGGAACTCGCTGCCCAGCAGTTGCGCGGCCGCTGGCGGTGGCAGATCGACCACTGCCAGCGCATGCGTGGAAGCCTCCACGGCCGCCACTTGCGCCGCCGTGGGAACGGCGCGCCCGCTGAGCAGCACGCGCACGCCGGGCCAGGCGCCGTCGTCGGTGGCCAGCGCGAGCAGCCAGCGCAGCACGTAGGCGGCTTCGTCGTTGCCGCGGACCAGCACCTCCTCGAAGGTGTCGACGATCAACAGCACCGGCTCGGCCAGCGGCAGCACAGAGGCCAGGCTGGCGCGCCAGTGCGACCACATCGTCGATTCGAGCGCGCTGATGCCTTCGAAGCCGGCCGACCCCTGAGCGACATCCTCGCGGTGCCTGATCAGTTCGCGGATGCCGGTGCGAAAGGCACCCAGGCGTTCGCGCCATTGCGGCCTGAACATCTCGAGCTGGCGGGTCAGTTCCAGCGTCAGGACGATGCCGTCAGCACCGGCCAGCGCAGCGCGGTCGAAGTCGAGCCACAGCACCGGCGGACCTTGCCAGTCGGCACCCTGTACCTGCGCTGCGAATGCTGCGAGCAGGGCCGACTTGCCGGCACCGCCCGGCCCTTGCAGGCGCATCAGCATCAGCGGCGCTGACTGCGGGGCGCGCAGGAAGGCGTGCAGCTCGGCGAGTTGCGCTTCGCGGCCCACCAGCCCGCGCGGCAGCAGCACGTTCAGCGCGGCATCGCGCTCGCGCCGCGCGAGCTGCGTTTCCACGCCGTCCAAAAGGGGCTGCGCGGCCGGCAACAGCGGGCTGAGGAATTGCAGCGCGGTGTGCGTCTCGTCGAGCGCGTTCGCGTCCATCGTCGTCGGGTCGACCGGCTCGCCCAGCACGGCAGAACGCAGTTGCCGGCCGAAGACGTCGCCAGGCACTGGCTGTGCGTTGGCGGCGAGCGCTTGCAGGCGCTGGCCCTGCTGCAGCAGCTGCAGCTGCCTGCGGCGCTCATCGGGCTTCAGCCGCCAGTGCAACGCATCGCCCAAAGGCAGCTCGTCGCAGCGCTCGGCCAGCTTGCCGAGCAGACCCCTTGTGCCGGCCACGTGCGCGCCGTCGCCCAGCAGGGCGAGCGGGTCGAAGGCGCCCAGCAGGGCCGCCCGTTCGAGCCAGGGCCGCAGCGCCGCGTCACCAGCCTGGGCGTCTGTCAGCCACGCGGCCACGGTTTGCAGGTCAAAGGTTTGCATCGCAGCGTGTCCGGTTGTCGCCTTCAAAGTGCTGGCAACGAGTCCTCGAAGACCTTCTGCATGGCCAGCGCCACCGCCGGCACGCTGGGCAGCGTCAGCATCTCTGCGGCTTTGAGCACCGCGCGCGCCCAGGTCGCCACATCTTCGCTCGAGCGGGCCTCGTTGCGCTCGGTGAAGCGACATTCGATGTAGGTCTCGAGCTCGCCTTGCGTGAAGGGCAGCACCGTCTGGTAGGCCACCACGGCCGGCGGCGCGGCGGGCACCAGGCCGCGAAGGCCGATCAGCACGATGCGCAGGAAATCGGTGTCGACGATCTCGCGGTACATCGTGTCCAGCAACTGGCGCGAGCCGGTGTTGGCCAGCGCGTTGGTGTCCAGGTCGTCGATCACGAGCCACAGCCGCCGGGGGCCGGCGGCGGCGCGCAACGCCGTCGCCAAGGCGGGGTACAGCTTGTCGCGGATCCAGGCGTCCTGCGCTGTCTCGGCATCGGCCGGCTGCGGCAGCGCCGGCGCGCCGGGTGGGCGGCCGGCTGCCGTGAGGAGCTTGGCGGCGAATTCCCCGGGCCGCGCAGAAACGTCAGCTGCAGAGAGCTTGACCACGGCATGCTCGGCCTGACCCAGCAAGGCCTGCAGGATATCGATGCAGAAGCTCTTGCCCGACTGCTCGGCGCCGGCGACCGCGATGATGCGCTTTGCGCCACTGGCGGCGTCCAGGACCGAAGCCTGGAACGCGTCGCGGCCGATCAGCAACTGCCGGGTGCCCGGTAGCCGCCAGATCGGGTCGAGACCTTGCACGGTGTCGAAGGGCACGTCGTTGGCGGCGATGCAGGCGGTGGGAATCGCGCCGTTGACGAGCGCCTGGCCATGGGCGTCGCGGTAGCCGCACTGGTGCATCGCGACCGGCTGCCAGTCGGCGTCGAGGATCAGCCCACCCGACGAGCCGCTGACCGAATTGGCGTCGTGCCGCATGCGCGTCTCCACCGCCGGTGGCCACAGCGAACGGCCCGAACCGGTGGCCACGAGCATCGGCTGCCCGGCGGGATGCTGGAACAGCACGACCTGCGTGCGCGGCGGCGTCACGCAGGGCCTGCGCGCGCGGTCGAGTCGGTAATAGCCGCGCTGACGGCCCACCGGCGTGGCCAGCAGCAGCAGCGCGAAGTCGAGGTGCTTGTCGAAATCGGCGGGCTGCGCGACGGTGTCGAAGTCGAGCATGGCGCTGGGCGGCGTTTCCAGCGGATGGGCGCGGCTCTTGCCGAGCAACCAGCGGTCGTGAACCGCCACCGACTGCAGGCTCGTCAGCCCCGAGACGTGCTCGAATGTCAGTCGCAGCTGCCGTGCGCTGCCCGGCATCGGTTCGTCGGCAGCGTCCAGCAGCGGCTGTATGACGTGCCAGGCCGTCAGCACGGTCTGCGGGCCCACCAGGAAGCCGGTTCCCGAGCCGTGCGCGCCGGGCTTGTCGACGCTGACCAGGCAGACGCGGCGGATGGCGGTGGCCACACCCACGTTGAGCAGCTGCGGATCGAGGAAGCCCAGGCGCTCCTGCAGCACGCCCTGCAACTCGACCCGCAAACCGGCATCGGTGCTTTCTGCAGCGAAGGCGCCGGCATGCAGCAGCCGCTCGACCAGTGCGGCGAACCATCCGCCGTCGCAGGCCTGTTGCAGCCCGGAAAGGTAAGGTGCCGCCGGTGGTGAAGGCAGGGCCATCAGCCGGGTGCCCTGGTGCTCGGCCGCCAGCAGGTCGTAGATCTCGGCCACGCGCGGGCGCGGCAGCGTGATCGCGTTGCCAATGCGCGCGAGCAGAACGTCGTCGGGTCGGGCCATCCTGAACCCCGCTCAGTCGCACCAGACGATGCGCGGATCGGCCAGCACGTTGCCGGCGCGCGCACACGCACCCAGCGAATGGGCATAGTTGGCGCGCCGCCAGCCGCCGCCGAAGTGCAGCGCCACGGCACCCTGCGGCCCGGCAAAGTCGAAGATGCAAGAACCCGAATTGCCACCGAGCGTCGTCGCGTCATGGCTCACCACCCAGCCCGGCGTATCGCCGTGCAGCGTGCCGACACTGGCTTGCACCTCGCCCGGCGCGACGTACTTGGTGCCGTAGTCGAGCCCGAACAGCTCGCCCAGGCGACGCACCACCTCGAGGTCGATCGCACCGTCTTTGGTGGGCAAGACGCCGGGCCGCGCCGGGTAGCCCACCACCAGCAGCTTGCTGGCCTTGTCGAGCCGCGTCGCCTTGCGCACCAGCCCCACTGGCGCCGGCAGCGCCTGCCCGGCCGCGTTGGTGCTTTCCACGGTGAGCAACGCGGCGTCGAGGTCGCTGAAGTCGATGCTCTGCGGGTCGATGTACGACGCCCCCGCACCGACCACGCCAGTGATGCGGAACCGCGTGGCCTCAGTGGCCGAGCTGGGCTCCTCCGCGAAGTCGATGGTCACGGCGTCGCTGGTGAGTTCCCAACGCTCGGGGTTCTCGCGCCGCGGGACCGGCGCGGCAAAGGCCTGCAGCACGTGGCGGTTGGTGAGCACCAGACCCGGCCCGACCACCGAACCCGAGCCCATGTGCGCACCGTTGGCGTCGATGCGACCCGCAGCGCGCATGCGCTCGACCAGTTTGGATTGGTCGAGCAGCAGAAACAGCTCGTCGTGCCAGAGGCCGATGCGCGGGTCGGCGAGATCGATGCTGCCGCTGCGCACGCGCAGCGCGGGCCGGTCGGTGAGGCGCACGAGTGCCTCGAAGCCGACGAGTGCCGGGCGCGACAGCGTGTTGGCGCCGCCTGCGATGGCGCTGATGGCCTGATCGATTTCGTCGAGCGCCATGCTGCGCGCCCCGTCGTCCAGCCGCGGGTTGGCGCGAAACACCGACTCAGCGCGCCGCAGCTGCAGCTGGCGACCTTCGTGGGCGAGGTAGTCGCGCGTGCGGCCGATGTCGAGCACGCCGCCTGCACTTTCGAGGCCCGCCTCGCGCGGCACCGCCAGGCGCAGGCGCTGCAAGTCGAGCGGCACCGTGCCCGGTGCCGCCGACAGCGCCAGCGGCCGCGCGATGCTCAGGCCCTGCGGCGCTTCCGCGAAACGGCGTAGCCGGGCGTCGCTCGATGCGGCTGCAGCGGTGGCCAAGTGAGTCGAAGGGCGCGTCGTCGGAACCTTGGATTCGGCAACCAGGCTGTCGAGCCCGCCGCCGAATTGCGACTGGGCCAGCGCGATGGCGGCAATCTCGAGTTCGTAGCGCGGTGCGTCGAAGCCGGCGTCGGCGGGGCCGGGCCCGATTTCCTCGTCCAGCAGCGCCGGGACCAGCGAGCCCGGCACTTGCGGCGGGGCCTCGGCCACGTCGGGCAATTGCGCCAGGCCCAGATCGAGCAGCGCGCGCGCATCGACGATGCCGGCGCCGTAGCGGTCGGTCTCCCAACCACCCGGGCGCCGCGCGGTGGCGCGCAGCGCGGTGCGGAACAGGTTCTGCACGCTGGTGCCGCGCGCCTGTGCTTCGGCGATGACGGCTGCGCGGCCGTGATGCGACAGCCACAGCGCAGCCACCCCGGCCACCAGCGCCGTCGCAAACGAGGTGCCCTGCCCGGCCGCCACGGTCGACAGCGGATCGTTCTGCGCATCGCGTTCGGCGCGCCACACCAGTTCTGCCGGGGCGCAGATATCCACCGCCGAGCCCGCCGAGCTGCCTTTCCACGGCAGGTCAGCGGCGTTGCTGCCGCCGACCGCGATGACCTCGCTGTACTTGGCCGGCCAGACTACCATCGGCACGCAATTGCCGGCGGCGGCCAGCACGATCTGGTGGCTTTCGATTGCGGCGCGAATGGCACGCCGCAGCGCGCGGCCGGGCACACCGCCCAGGCTCATCGAGATGACATCGCAACCGGCCTGGGTGGCATGGGCAATGGCCGCCGCCACCGGGCCGGTGTTGAAAACCTTCACGTCGTTGATGCAACGGATGGGGGCCACGCGCGCCAGCGGGGCCGCCCCGGTGACCTGGCCGCCGGCAGGGCTTGCCAGCACGCTGGCGGTGCCGGTGCCGTGGCCGGGGTTGGCGGTGCCGGTGTCGAGCGGGTCGGTGGGATCGGGGTCGCCGTCCAGCACGTCGGCGGCCTGCTCCAGCGCCAGCATCGCCGGCGGCAGCTCGTCGTGCGCAGCAACGCCGGTGTCGGGCTGCGCGACCACGATGCCCGCGCCCTGCGCCAGCTGCCAGGCCGCATCGGCACGGATGTTTTTCAGCGCCCACAGCCGATCAGCTGGCGGTGCGTCGTTGACCCAGCACAGGCCCGACAGCACGGTGCTCTCGACCGTGTCGACCTCGGCCGGCGGCCGTGGGTCGGCGTAGACGTCCACCCCCAACTCGGGTTCGGCAGAGGCAAGGCCCAAGCTGTCGCCCAGCTCGTAGCCGATGGCGAACAGCTCACGCTGCCCCAGCGTGCGCTCGAGTTGCGGGAACCGCAGCACTGCAAACCGGCGCAGTGCCGGCGCACGGCTCAGCGGTTCCAGCAGGAACGCCGTGGTGCCCAGCAGCGCTTCGATGTCGCGGCGGGCCAGTGGCAGATCGGGTTCGGCCGGGTACTCAAGCACCCAGCGCAACTCGTGCGGCGGGAGCTTGCCGCGCCGGGCCTGCAGCTCGGACACCAGCGTGTCCTTCAGCAGGCGTTGGAGGATCTCGAGTGCTCGCACAGGTGTACTCCCGAAAGCAGGGTCGAAGGGCGCTGGGCCCGATGCAATACCGCTGGTTGTAGCGCCACGCCGGGCCTGCTGCATCCCCACGTGATGGTAGGCGCGCAGCTGCGGGCCACGGCCAGCCGGCCACACATCGTACGGGTTAGGGATGGTCTCGCCCTGAACCCTGACTACGCTTCGTGCTCCATCGCAAACCGCAGCCTGTGCGCCGCGCGCTTTGCGCAGCGCCGGCCCAACTGAGGAGAAACTTGATGTGCGACAAGCTTGAGGTTGAAGGTGTTGAACAGAACAGTCAAGGCAGGGGCGGCCACGACCGGCCCGGCGACCCCTTGTTCCCGCTGATGCCGAAGGTGATCGAGGCCTTGCGCGCTCGAGCCGAAGAACGTGTGCGCATCGCTGGGGAAGGCGCGATGCCGCTGCCGGCTGACGAGTATTCGATGCTCATCGAGTCGATCTGCGGTGCCATTGACGATTCGCAGCCGGTTGAACAGTACGACGGCACGCTCGGCGTCACCCAGGCCTTCGTCGCGAACAACCAGCGTTCGGTCGGCCAGATTCAGTGGAACGACAACCTGGCCACCGTCTACACCAACCCGGGCAATGTGTCCGGGGCTCGGTGGTGCAGCGGCACGCTGATTTCAGACGACCTGTTCCTGACTGCGGGCCACTGCTTCGACCAGACCGGCGGTGGCTGGCAGCGCCCGCGAACCAACGGCACATCCAACATCATCCCGTCGACAGAAATCGCGACGAATATGCATGTGAATTTCAACTTCCAGGTCGACCCGATGGGCAACCCGCGGCCGGTGTCCGCGTTTGCGATCACCCAGCTCGTCGAGTACCGCCTTGCCGGCCTGGACTTCGCCATCCTGCGGCTGGCCGGCAACCCTGGCCTGACCTGGGGCCGCACCCCGGTCTCGACCACCGACGCTGCGGCCGGCGACATGCTGTGCATCATGGGCCACCCGGCCGGCGTGCCCAAGCGCATAGAGGCCGGGCCGGCGCTCGCGCCTGCGGGCAACCTGATTCGCTATGACGACATCGACACGCAGGGCGGCAACTCTGGTTCGGGCGTGCTGCGCGCCAGCGATGGCCGCATCGTCGGCGTGCACACCAATGGCGGCTGCGGCCCGACGAGCCCGAACGGCGGCGACGCGAATTTCGGCCAGCGCATCGGAGCCGTGATCGCTGCATCGCCGACCCTGCAGGCGCTGACACGACCGACGATCAAACGCCTGGACGACGGGCCGGTGACGATCAAGCGCGTAGACGATGGGCCGGTGACGATCAAACGTCTTGACGATGGCCCGGTGACCATCAAGCGCCTGGACGACTTGCCCGTCACGATCAAGCGGCTGGACGACGGCCCGATCACCCTCAAGGTGCTTGACGACGGCGCGACCAGCCCGGTCCTGGACCAGGTCGGCACGCGCAAGGCGATCGACGACGTCAAGAGCCCGGCGCTCGACAAGGCTTTCAGCGACACCAAGCAGCCCGCCTTCGACGGCCGGCCGCCGTTCAACCCGGGCAGGCCGCTGTCGGGCCCCGGCGGGCGGGAGCGCCCCTTCGCGCTGGCCCACCCGCATCACAGCATGTCCTGGACCGGCGAGGCGCAAGGCCCGTCGCAAAGGCAGGCCCAGCCTGACGCGGCGGCCGAAGCCTACGAAGCGGCGCTGGCGCAGCTGGGCGAGACGATCGAGCAGCAGCAGCAGGTGCTGGATGCGCTGGACGCGGAGTACCAGGCGCTGCTGGCCGAGTACCGGCAAGAGATCGGCGGCGGCGGGCAGGGCGGGTGATCGACGTGGCCGGCAGCGTTCTCATCGTCAGCCACACGCACGACATGCATGCGACCGACGTGCTGGCGCGGTTGCGCCAGCGCGGCATCGAGCCGGTGCTGTTCGACACCGGGCGCATCCCGCGCGAAACGCGCCTGACCATCAGCCATGACCCGGCCTCCGCCTGGGCGGCCTGGGCCAAGGCCGACGGCCTCGAGATCGACTTCACCCAGGTGCGCAGCGCCTGGTGGCGCCGCCCGCAGCCGTTCAGCCTCGACGTGGCCGTCGGGGGGCACGACGACCGGCACTTCGCGCTGTCCGAAACCCATGCCGCGGTCGGCGGCCTGTGGTCGCTGCTCGATGCGACCTGGATGAACGAACCCGACCGCGACGAGCGCGCCGGCCGCAAGGCTTACCAGTTGAAGGCCGCACGGGCCGCGGGCCTGGTCGTTCCGCGCACCTGCATCACCAATGACCCGGACCGCGCCCGCGCCTTCATCGCCGCCGAGCGGGGGGAAGTGATCTACAAGACGTTCACAGCCACCGAGTCGACCTGGCGCGAGACCCGGCACCTGCGTGAGAACGAGGCCGAACTGCTCGACGCTGTGCGCTTCGCGCCGCTGATCTTCCAGCAGCACATTCCCGCTACCGCCGACCTGCGTGTGACAGCGGTGGGCAATACGCTCTTCGCAGCGGCCATCCGGGTGCCGCCGGGAGCCTATGCCTACGACTTCCGCATGACGATGAGCGGTGCTGCGATCACGCCGCATGTGCTGCCCGACGGCGTTGCCGATGGGCTGCGAAGGCTGATGGCCGCGCTTGGCCTGGTCTACGGGGCGATCGACCTGCGCCTGACCCCCGAGGGCGAGCATGTCTTCCTGGAGGTGAACCCGGCCGGACAGTGGTTGTTCGTCGAGCAGGCCACCCAGCTACCCATCAGCGAAGCCATCGCCGCGACGTTGGCGGACTGGGCAGCCTAGCGCGTACGCACGCCGCCGCCGCACCTCAGCCGCGCCGCGCCGCCTCGATCACCGCGATGTCGATCTTGCCCATGTCCATCATCGCTTCGAAGGCGCGCTGGGCGGCGGCGCGGTCGGGGTCGGCCATGGCATCGGTCAGCGCACGGGGGGTGATTTGCCAGTGCAGGCCCCAGCGGTCCTGGCACCAGCCGCAGACGCTGGCCTGGCCGCCGTTGTCGATGATGGCGTGCCACAGGCGGTCGGTTTCGGCCTGGTCGTCGGTGGCAATCTGGAACGAGAAAGCCTGGCTGTGCGGGTAGCCCGGGCCGCCGTTCAGGCCGATGCACGGCACACCCGCCACCGTGAAGGCCACGGTCAGCACGTCGCCTTGCCGGCCGGCCGGGTAGTCAGCGGGCGCGCGGTAGACGGCACCCACGGCGCTGTCGAGAAAGGTGGCGGCGTAGAACTGTGCCGCTTCCAGGGCCGTGCCGTCGTACCAGAGACAGAGCGTGTTCTTGCTGACCATGGCGTGCTCCAGGTTGATGTCCGAACGCGCATTCAAACATGACCGTTCAGCCAAAGCGGTGCGCGGTCACGCTGCGGTACCGCACGCCGGGCCGCCGCATGGACCGCCGGCTCTGCCGATGCCGTAGCGGCCGACGATGACGCCGAAGCCACCAGCGCCGTCGGCAAGGTCAGGCCCACCCCATGGACATCGGCGGCAGCTTCAGCGCACCACACCCGGGCTGATCCACTGCGCCCACACCGCCACACTGACACCGCCCTGGTCCGTGCCGGGGTAGGCGGCGAAGACGGCTTCCAATTGCGGCGTGTCCTTGCGGCGGGCGAACAGCACTTCGGCCACCGGGCCGCTGTGCAGCGTGTACCAGGCGCCCACGGTGCCGGCGTCGACCAGGCCTTGCAGCATCGCGTGGCGGGCTGCTTGTCGTGGCGCCGTGGCGGCATCGACGGCCTCACTGCCGCGCGCGATCAGCACGATGCGCACTTCCTCGATCTGGGTGTCATCGATGCCTTCGGTGTTCAGCGCCTTGTGCGGTGTGGCTGGCACCGCGTTGACGTTCATATAGCCCTCGCGCACATAGTCGTCGGGCTGGAAGTAGCCCTGCACGTCGGCGCGCGTGGCAGCGCGCACGGTGACGATGCCGCGCTTGAAGCCGCTGGGGTCGCGCAGCGGGCCGGCCGACATCAACAGGCCCAGTGCGAACAGGCGTTTGAAGTTGGCGATGTGGCCGCGCTGCATGGCCTGCACGGCCGCCTTGTCGTCGGGTGACTTGCGGCCGGCTTCCAGGAAGATGAACCAGGTCGGCAGCGCAGCGTCGGCAGCGCTGGCCGCTGTGCTGACGCCGATGCCGATGCCGAAGGCGGCACCGGTGCCGGCGGCAGACCTAGCGCAGGCGCCCAGCGAAATCAACAACCCGCGTCGGCGCATGGCATGGCTCCTGATGGCGCGGGCGCGACAGTGGCCCGACGCACGGAAGTGTCGTGTTCGCCGGCGCACACTGCAAGACCGTTGCACCCACCGCCAGCCGCCACTGCAAGGACCGCCATGCCCCCCACCACCCCAGTCGCGCACCCGTACCCACAGACCCTGCAAACCTTCACCACGGCGGCCGGCAGGGCCGGCCAGTTCTATTCACTGCCCGCACTGGCGCTGCAATTCCCGGCCGTCAGCCGGCTGCCTTTCAGCCTGCGGGTGGTGCTGGAAAGCGTGCTGCGGCATGCCGCTGAAGCCAAGGTCGGCGCGGCCGCCGTGGCGCAACTGGCGCAGTGGCTGCCGCAGGACGAACGCACGGCCGAGATTCCTTTCGTGGTCGCCCGCGTGGTGCTGCAAGACTTCACCGGCGTGCCGCTGCTGGCCGACCTGGCCGCCATGCGCAACGTGGCCGCGTCGCTCGGGCAGGACCCCAAACGCATCGAACCGCTGGTGCCGGTGGACCTGGTGGTGGACCACAGCGTGGTCATTGACCACTACGGCACGCCGCAGTCGCTGGACCTGAACATGAAGCTGGAATTCCAGCGCAACCGCGAGCGCTACCAGTTCATGAAGTGGGGCATGGGTGCCTTCAGCACCTTCGGCGTGGTGCCGCCGGGCTTTGGCATCGTGCACCAGGTGAACCTGGAATTCCTGGCGCGCGGCGTGCACAAGGTGGAGGGCGTGAACGCAGGCGTCAGCACGGGCACCGCAGCGCCTGCCGGCAAGAGGCCCAAGCTGTATTTCCCCGACACGCTGGTGGGCACCGACAGCCACACCACCATGATCAACGGCATCGGCGTGGTCGGCTGGGGCGTGGGCGGCATTGAAGCCGAAGCCGCCATGCTGGGCCAGCCGGTGTACCTGTTGACGCCCGATGTGGTGGGCGTGGAACTCAGCGGCCAGTTGCGTGAAGGCGTGACCGCCACCGACCTGGTGCTGACCATCACCGAGATGCTGCGTGCTGAAAAGGTGGTCGGCCAGTTCGTTGAGTTCTGCGGTGCCGGCACGCGCACACTGAGCCTGCCTGACCGCGCCACCATCGCCAACATGGCCCCCGAATACGGTGCCACCA
Source organism: Betaproteobacteria bacterium (assembly GCA_031383435.1). Lineage (GTDB taxonomy): Bacteria > Pseudomonadota > Gammaproteobacteria > Burkholderiales > Burkholderiaceae_C > Rubrivivax. The sequence continues at coordinate 20,512 of JANMZP010000038.1, forward strand.
TGGGCTACTTCCCGGTTGATGAGAAGACAGTCGCCTACTTCAAGGGCACCGGCCGCAAGCGCTCGGAAATCGAAGCCTTCGAGGCCTACTTCAAGGCGCAGCAGTGGTTCGGCGTGCCGCTGGCCGCCGACATCGACTACACGCGTTTGCTGAGGCTCGACCTGGCCGGCATCACGCCCAGCCTCAGTGGCCCCAAACGCCCGCAAGACCGCATCGAACTGGGGGCGGTGGCCGAGCAGTTCGCGGCGCTGTACAGCGCGCCGGCGGCGGCCAATGGCTACAACCAGCCGGCCGACAAACTGGGCCACCTGGCCAGCACGCCGGGCGGCCTGGACATTGGCAATGGCGATGTGCTGATCGCGGCCATCACCAGTTGCACCAACACCAGCAACCCCAGCGTGATGCTGGCCGCCGGGCTGCTGGCCAAGAAGGCGGTGAAGGCCGGGCTGAAGGTCAAGCCGCACATCAAGACCTCGCTGGCACCGGGCTCGCGCGTGGTGACGGAGTACCTGGAAAAAGCCGGCCTGCTGCCCTACCTGGACCGCTTGGGTTTCGGCGTGGCGGCCTACGGCTGCACCACCTGCATCGGCAACGCCGGCGACCTGACGGCCGAGATCAACCAGGCCATCACCGACAACCAGCTGGTGTGCGCCGCCGTGCTCTCGGGCAACCGCAATTTCGAAGCCCGCATCCACCCCAATCTGAAGGCCAATTTTCTGGCCAGCCCGCCGCTGGTGGTGGCCTATGCCCTTGCCGGCAACGTGATGATCGACCTGATGACCGAACCCGTCGGCCAGGGCAAGGGCGGGCGGGATGTCTTCCTGGGCGACATCTGGCCGACGGGCGACGAGATCGCCGCCTTGATGCCCTTTGCGATGGACGGCAAGGCCTTCCGCAAGAACTACGACAAGGTCAAGAAGCAGCCCGGCAGGCTGTGGGAAAAAATCGACAGCGTCGGCAAGGGCCAGGGCAGCGAGGTCTACACCTGGCCGGCCAGCAGCTACATCGCCAAACCGCCCTTTTTCGACAGCTTCACGATGGTGCCGCAGCCGCTGGTGGCGGGGGTGAACTTCGGCGTGACCGGTGCGCGCGTCATCGGCCTGTTCGGCGACAGCATCACCACCGACCACATCAGCCCGGCCGGCAGCTTCAAGGCCGATACGCCCGCCGGCCGCTACCTGCAAGGCCTGGGCGTGCAGACGGTGGACTTCAACAGCTACGGCTCACGGCGCGGCAACCACGAGGTGATGCTGCGCGGCACTTTCGCCAATGTGCGCATCAAGAACCTGATGCTGCCCGCGCTGCCCGACGGCAGCCGCGTGGAAGGGGGCGAGACGCTGATGCAGCCGGGTGGCACGCGCATGGCGCTTTACGACGCGGCCATGGCCTACCGCGCGGCCGGCACGCCCACCGTGGTGTTCGCGGGCGAGGAATACGGCACCGGCAGCAGCCGCGACTGGGCGGCCAAGGGCACGGCTTTGTTGGGTATTCAAGCGGTGGTGGCGCGCAGCTTCGAACGCATCCACCGCGCCAACCTCATCGGCATGGGCGTGTTGCCGCTGCAGTTCAAGCCCGGCGTGTGCTGGGAAAGCCTGGGGCTGACCGGCGGCGAAGTCGTCGATGTGGTGCTGGCCACCGATTTGCAGCCGCTGGCCGATGCCGAACTGCGCATCACGGGGGCCGATGGCACCACGCGCAGCGTGCCGGTGCTGCTGCGCATCGACACGCCCATCGAGGTGGACTATTACCGCCACGGCGGCATCCTGCCTTTTGTGTTGCGGCAACTGCTGGCCGGCTGAAACCCGCCCGGCCGCCTGGATCCAATGGGTCCAATTGACACCCGGGTTTGCACTTACGTAGTCTCGCGAATCTGAAGGGCCTTTGCGCTGAGGCATCGTTAGGGGTTGCGCGCCCCGGCGGCGGGCACAGCAGTTTTTCGGTCCACACAGTCCGATTTCATTTTCTCGAACGGAGACATCCATGAACGTGCAACGCAGAACACTCAGCACCCTGGCCCTGGCCGCGTCCATCGCCGCCGCCTTCCCGGCTTTCGCGGCCGACCCGATCAAGATCGGCGTGTCGGGTCCCTTCACCGGCGGCAGTTCGTCGATGGGCGTCAGCATGCGCGACGGCGTGCGCCTGGCCACCGACGAGATCAACAAGGCCGGCGGCGTGCTGGGCCGCCAGTTGCTGCTGATCGAGCGCGACGACGAAGCCAAGAACGAGCGCGGCGTACAGATCGCCCAAGAGCTGATCAACAAGGAAAAAGTCGCCGTCACGGTGGGCTTCATCAACACCGGCGTGGCCCTGGCCTCGCAGCGCTTCTACCAGGAAGCCAAGGTCCCGGTGATGAACAACGTGGCCACCGGTTCGCTGGTTACCCACCAGTTCGACGACCAGCCCGAGAACTACATCTTCCGCAACGCCGCGCACGACAGCATCCAGGCACCGATGATCGTGGAAGAGGCGGTCACGCGTCGCAAGTTCAAGAAGGTCGCGATCCTGGCCGACAGCACCAACTACGGCCAACTCGGCCGCGCCGACCTGGAAAAGGCGCTCGAACTGAAGGGCGTGAAAGCCGTGGCGGTGGAGAAGTTCAACATCAAGGATGTGGACATGACGCCGCAGCTGCTGAAGGCCAAGGAAGCCGGTGCCGAAGCCGTGCTGACCTATGCCATCGGGCCTGAACTGGCGCAAATCGCCAATGGCATGACCAAGCTGGGCTGGAAGGTGCCGATGATCGGCAGCTGGACGCTGTCGATGGCCAACTTCATCGACAACGCCGGCCCCGGCGGTGAAGGCGCGCGCATGCCGCAAACCTTCATCCAGGAGCCCACCACGCCCAAGCGCCAGTCCTTCATCGTCAGCTACCTGAAGACTTTCAACCCGAAGAACAGCCGCATCGATTCACCGGTGTCGGCAGCCCAGGGTTACGACTCGGTCTACCTGCTGGCCGCGGCCATCAAGCAGGCCGGCAGCACCGACGGCCCGAAGATCAAGGCCGCGCTGGAAGACCTGAAGACGCCGGTTGAAGGCGTGGTCACCACCTACAACAAGCCCTTCAGCGCCAAGGACCACGAGGCCATCACCGCCAACATCCCGGTGTTCGGTGAAGTCAAGGGCCAGAAGGTGGTCTACGCCTACCCGGAAGACCAGAAGGTGGCTTCGCAGGTGCGCGTGAAAGACGCCAACGCCAAGGGTGCACTGGCCGTCAAGAAGTAGTCAGGCTGGCGGCGATACTGCCGCTTCGCCTGCCTTGCTGACTGCCAAGCTGCTTGGCACCCCCATCGCCGCCGGCCCCGTGCCGGCGGTTTCACATGGACCAGCAAGCGCAGGTCCATTCGAATTCCGCCACCGCGAGCACCGCCATGGAAATCTTCACCCAACTTGTTTTCAGCGGCATTGCCCTGGGGATGATCTACGCGGTCATCGCCTTCGGCTACCAGCTGACCTTTGCCACCAGCGACACCTTGAACTTCGGTCAGGGCGACGCCCTGATGCTGGGTGCGCTGGTCGGCCTGACGCTGGTCGGCCTGGGCGTCAACTACTGGCTGATGATTCCCATCGTCTGCATCTTCGGTGCGGTGCAAGGGGCCTTCGTCGAACGCATCGGCGTGCGGCCCGCCATCAAGATCAAGAGCGAATTCGGCTGGATCATGTCCACCATCGCGCTGGGCATCATCTTCAAGAACGTGGCCGAAAACGTCTGGGGCCGTGACGACCTGAAGTTCCCGTCGCCGCTGCCGGAATCGCCGCTGAAATTCCTGGGTGCCAATGTGCTGCCGATGGAGATATTGGTCGTCGTGGGTGCCATCGGCATGATGCTGGCGGTGGAGGTGTTCAACCGCAAATCGATCTACGGCAAGGCTGTGGTGGCCACCTTCAACGACCGCGACGCGGCCAAGCTGATGGGCATCAACACCGGCCTGGTGATCACCTTCAGCTACGCGCTCAGTTCGATGAGCGCGGCCTTCGCCGGCGTGCTGATCGCACCGCTCACACTGACCGGCGCGACCATGGGCGCGGTGCTCGGCCTGAAGGCCTTCGCAGTGGCCATCATCGGTGGCTTGACCAGCGGCATGGGCATCATCCTGGGCGGCATCATTCTCGGTATCGCCGAGACGACGACCGGCTTTTACCTGTCCACCGGCTACAAGGACGTGCCCGGTCTGGTGCTGCTGCTGATCGTGCTGGCCGTCAAGCCCGCCGGCCTGTTCGGCAAGATGGCGATCAAGAAAGTCTGACCGTGAAAAACAAATCCCTCTGGATCGGCGTCTTCGCGATCATCCTGGCCGGCGGCCTGCCGCTGGCCGTGCACAACCCCTACTACATCCACCTGGTCGAGACGATCATGATCTACGCGATCGTGCTCTTCGGGCTGGACATCGTGGTCGGCTACACCGGCCAGGTGTCGCTGGGCCACGCCGGCCTGTTCGGCATCGGCAGCTACACCGCCGGTGTGATGGTGATGAAGCTGGCCGCGCCACTGTGGCTGACGCTGCCGGCTGCCGTGCTCATCACCGCCGGCTTCGGCGCCCTGCTGGCCCTGCCGGCGCTGCGCGTGACGGGGCCGTATCTGGCGATGGTGACGCTGGCCTTCGGCACCATCATCCAGATCCTGATCAACGAGATGACCTTCCTCACTGAAGGCCCGCTGGGCATCAAGGTCGCCAAGCCGGAACTCTTCGGCATGAAGCTGGGCGAGCGCGAGTTCTACTGGGTGGTGCTGGCCCTGCTGGTGCTGTCGCTCGTCGTCGTGCACCGCATCCTGCGCAGCCACCTGGGCCGCGCTTTCGAGGCGCTGCGCGGCAGCCCTGTGGCTTCCGACTGCATGGGCGTTTCGGTCTACCGCTACAAGGTCTACGCCTTCGTCATCAGCGCCGGTCTGGCCGGTCTGGCGGGCGGGCTGTATTCGTACAGCGAGCAGTACATCAGCCCCAACACCTACAACTTCGAACTGACGGTGATGTTCCTGCTGGCCATCATCATGGGCGGGCGCAAGA